>JARFQV010000311.1 GCA_029287615.1 Pseudomonadota bacterium
TGCCTTGGTGGCATCCGTACTGCTGCCTGAGGACTTGCTGTCCGTTGCGGCACAGCCCGAGGCCAGCCCGAAGGTGATCAGCAGTACTGAAATCAGCTTTACGGGGTAGGGTTTTTTCATAGGGTTCAACTCCGATTTTTAGGTTACGGATTGGACGGCAATGATATTGTTACATTTTTGCCGTGCTAACGAACCTAGCACTGAGGCCGTCGAGGTGTCAAGCCATTTAGCCCGACTGCTGTACTGGATACGGGCGCGGCCGGAACGGTAGTCCGGAGCCCCAACTGATCCTGAGTACGATGGCAACGCACCGTGTCTGGTACATGCAGTTCCTGGTTACTCGCGCATTGCCGGGTACGAAGGCTCAGCCGTTCGGGTTTACCCTGGATGCACGCTACCGGTCCTCGGTTTCCAGCAATTCATCCTGCATGACCTTCTGGCGCGCCTCTATTTTTGATTTTTCGTAAAAACTGATTCCCGGACTCTTGAGTGCCAGCGAGAATTGTTCGATTGCGTCATGTGTCAGTCCGTTCAGGTAATAGTACTCGGCCATTGCCGTATGGGTTTCCATGGATTGTTTATCCGCGCTGGACGCCTGTGCCAGCAACCGGTAGGCCTCAGGTGGTACACGGGTGTTGTTATCGATCAGCCCATTGAGTACCTTCCTGGCATCCGAGGTCTTGCCGGCCTTCAGCAAGGCCTTGGCGTACTGCAGAGTGATGACCTGGTTGCCCGGGTACAGGTGCAGCGTATCCGAGTACATCCCAAGCGCGGCCTTTGTCTTTCCACTGTCCAGGTAGAGATCGGACAGCGCGATGCGGTATGCAATCCGGTCCGGATCTGTTTTATGCAGGTCTTCCAGGATGGGCCTGGCATTTTCGGGTTGACCGGCGGCCTTCATCAGGAGGGCCATCTCATAGCGGTCGGTTGGGGTCTTGAGTGTCAGTTCCCTGGAGTTTCTCCGGTATTCCGACAGGTAGCGTGCCGGCTCGGATGTTTCGAGTACCCGGAGTTTTGCCTTGGCGAGTTGAAATGCCTCGCTGTCGGTTTGTCCCGACCTTCCGATCTGTTCCGCACGCGTCATGGATTCCGCGATTCGGTTGGTAGTGACCGGGTGCGTGCTCAGGAACTCTGGCGGTGCCTCACCATAGAGTCGGGAACTCTTCTGCAGTCGTTCGAAAAATTTGGGCATCCCCATCGGGTCGAATCCTGCCTCGCTCAGGATGCCAATCCCGACCCGATCTGCTTCCTTTTCGTTGGCCCGGGTGAAGTTGATCTGGTACTGCAGGCTGCCAGCCTGGGCGGCCATGGCCGCTGCCATCCCGGCCTCGCTGTTTTGTGTCCCGATCAGCAGGGCAGCCAGTAGCGCAGCGGTTGCCGGTATGCTGAGCCGTTCCGCAGCCTCTACCGAGCGTGCCATGTGGCGTTGCATGATATGGGCGATTTCGTGGGCAACGACCCCGGCGAGTTCGCTTTCCGTTTCGGCGGCGAGTAACAGCCCGGTATGGATGCCGATATAGCCACCGGGTACGGCAAAGGCGTTGATCGCCGGGTCGTCGACCACAAAGAAGGTAAACTCATGGGGTAGCAGGTCGCTGTTGGCCAGCAGTCGGTATCCCAGTGACTGGATATAGCTTTCTATTTCAGGGTCCTGTACCAGGATCTCTGATTGGCGCAGGTGGCGCATGAAGGCCGCGCCGACCTGCCGCTCTTCTTCCGGGGTGATCAGCTGTCCGGCCGAGTCGCCGATATTCGGCAGGTTAATAGGGTTCAGATCTGCAGGCAGCCGGCCTGCCGGGCAGGCGAGGGCAGCGAGCAGCAGGATGCGGGGTAGGGATTTCATAACGTTTGCGAGTGTGGATGGTCACGCCGTGTGACATACCTTATCTTACACGGGATTTTTCCGCGAGGTAAGATTGCAGGTGGCCGGGTGGTCAGCGACCGGTTCTCGAATCCGGACTTGCCTTTCCGGGTAAGTGTCATTTAAGCTTATGCGAATCCAAGGAATTTAAAAGACTGTACCGGTGGGTCAACCGGTAAGTTGCACACAAACGAGGAGAAAAACATGGCGGATTTTGATGACGAACTGGATGCTTCCGGACTGAATTGCCCATTACCGATCCTGCGCGCGAAGAAGGCGCTGAATGGCATGGATAGTGGCAAGGTGCTTCGTATAATCGCAACCGACCCGGGTTCTGTGAAGGACTTCGAGGCATTTTCCAAGCAGACTGGTAATGAACTGCTGGAATCCACGGAAGAAGGTGGTAAGTTCCTGTTTCTGATCAGGAAGGGTTGATCGCCTGTCCGCCTGGCAACGGCGGACCATAAATCCGGAAAACAAAGTCTTGTACAACAGAGCCCCCGGCCACTGGTGCCGGGGGCTCTTTTTTCAGTCAGTAATGCAGTGCTGTCTTGGATCTACTGGAATTTCCAGTTTACCGAGGCGCTGAACATGTTCACATCGAGTTCATACTCCCCATCCAGCCTGTGGAAGCCTTCTTGTAGTGGCGGCGTGTGTGAATCAGTGCTCTTGATGTTGGTGTCATTGGCGAACAGGTGCGCATAGGCGAGATCGAAGCTCAACCGTTTGGAGTAGCGATAACCAACTCCCACCGTGACCCATTTGCGATCATTATCGGGAATACGGGGTGTTCGCTTCTGGGAATTGGGGACAGGTGCCTCGTCATAGGCAAGGCCGCCACGGAATATCCAGGCATCGCTGTATCGGTAGGTAGTGCCGATTGCGTAGCGCATGGTGTTATTCCAGTCCAGGGTTGTGATGCTCAGGACGCCGGATTCCCCCCTGACGACCAGTTCATCGAGTTCGCTCCATTCCGTGAAGCTGACATCGGCCATTACCGACCAGCGATTGCCGATCTTCTGGAGCGCGCTGATCGATAGCGTGCTTGGCAGATCAACCTTCAGGGTTGCATTTTCCTTGCTGTTACCCAAAGGACTCTTGATCTTGACATCCCCATCCAGCTTGAGGTCGACCTTGGAACGATAGGACACGCCCACGCGGGTGGATGGGGTCGGTTGCAGCAGTATGCCGCCAAAACCACCAAATCCCCAATCATCACCGGTCAGCTTCGCCTTGCCGTCACTCCCGCCGGGTGTCAGGCCAAGGGCGCCGGGTGGAAAACCGAGCGCCCCGATGGCGTCAAGCAGGCCGAAATCAATCGCATTGGTCAGTTCTCCATCGGCATAAATGGCGTTGATGCCACCACCGATGGATAGGTAGTCGTTAATCTTGTAGGCCAGACTTGGCATGATGTTGACGGTCAGCAGATCCGATTTGATCGCGCTGTATCTTCCGACCCAGTCATCATCGTATTCAGTGACCAGCCCGAATGGCGAGTTGACGCCGAATCCATACCAGAGCTTGTCCGTCAGTTCCTGCGAGTAATACAGATTGGGCACAAAGCCGGTTTCACCGGCATCCCCGCCGTCCCCTCCCCTGATTGGTGCGCCACCGAGTGGTGGTGGCAGGAGATCGCTGTTGTAATTCGCGCGGCCCGAAAACTCCGCGGTGGGGAATACACCGTGCACGCCGGCGGTGATCCGGGTGCCATCCAGTCGCGTCAGCCCCGCTGCGTTGAAAAAGATGGTGCTGCCGTCGTCCAGGCCGGCGGCGGCGCCGGCGTGCGCATTTCCCATCCCGCTGACGCTTTGCTCGATCAGCGCAAAACCGCTGGGTGAGGCGCTGAACGGGATGGTGGCGAGCAGGCAGGCGCTGCCGCAAGTACGAATCCATTTCGGAATTGATGTTCTGAGCATGTTGAGTTCCTCCCCGCAAAACACGTGCCCGATTCAAGGGAACGGTAAAGTCCAACCTCAAACCATG
>JARFQV010000015.1 GCA_029287615.1 Pseudomonadota bacterium
ACATCATCGTAGTCGAGTATCCCCAGTGCCGTGGACAGAAAAATCAGTATCATGGCCACGATAATGGCCGTGAACATCACTTTCAGGACTCTCAGTTCGCGAAAGTAAAATTGGGCTGCAAGCCTGCGTGAATCGCCGAACCCGGCGGACTCAAGAATAAAGCCGAAGGTAAAACCGATAGCAAGATAGACCAGGTAGGATCCCGGAATTCCAAGCAGGGTGGCAAGATCAAAAGGGGCCACGATCTGTTACTCCGGCTGCCACAGCCGCCTGACAAACCAGGCCAGGCCATAACCACCGGCAAACACTGCCAACATGAACGCCCAGCTCCCGACCGATAGCACCGCACCACCGCTCAGTGCCTGACCCGAGGTGCAACCGCGAGCCAGCCGTGCACCGTAACCCATCAATACACCCCCGAGGAAGGCGTAACCCCACCGTGACCTGGCGCTAATCTGTGGCCCATGAAAAGTCTGCACCCTGACGCGTCTACGTAGCAGACCCGAAACGAAACCACCGATGAGAACTCCTGCTACCTGCCATACAATCCAGTGATCCAGAGGGTCGCGGTCTCCACCTGCCATCTGCGCAATATACGGCACGCTGTCCACATGCTCGGGCATCACCAGGTCCTGCATGGCAACAGCAATGCGGTTCAATCCACCGGATGATCCCAGTCCATGTCCAGTAACAAGGAAGGAAAGAAACAGCAGCACGCCGAGAAGCGCCCCCGATACGTAGGGATTCCAGTATTTTATTCTGCCGGTAGCCTGCTTCATCTATTCACTCCGCATTTTCTCTGCTTGTACGGGCCTTGTACGACTGTGCCACATCATGGTCAGGCACGAATTGCAATGTACCTTTGCTGTTTATCAGAAATTCACCATCCAGGACGATATCCGTGGTATCTGTTACCAGCGATGGTGCCATATTGCCCGGACGGTATGTCGACAGAGAAAAAGCAGGCACCCCTTCTTTCTCATTGCTGTGACAACGCGCGCAATCCCGGCTGACCCGATTACCGCGGCGGACATTGTGATGAATGTGGTAGGCCCGAACCTCGCCCCTGATTACCGGATTTTTCACTCCGTTAGCTAGCAGGCGATCTTTGATCAGGACTACTTTTGGATAGTCATCAAGACGCAGTTCATCTGCCTCCAGCTTCCTGCTCCGGTTTGTATCGAAAGTCTGCATGATTTCTTCGGGGTAATCCTCGTCACTGAGCCAGGCGCGGGCAAGAATATCAGCTGCAACCTCTTCTCCACTGTCCTGGTCTACCCAAAACCATCGTGTAACCAGATTGTAGGGCAGCACCTGTGGTTCACCATTGACATCAGTACCCACACGTAACAGCGGCCTATAGCCACGGATATAAGCCGTACCTGCATCCCCTACATCATCACCATGGACACCGCGGTAACTTGGCTGCGGTGTACCATCCAGCCGTACGACTGTGGCATCAATGGATTGCTGGGCTGCCATTTGCAGTTCCGGTACGTGACAGGATTCACAGGCAGCTGCCTTGAAGTGTTTATCCTTTTCCGGCAACCAGGCATGGGTTCCTGTCAGGCTGTGGCAGCTCTCGCAACGGCGCCGTACGCCATCGGTGAAGGCTTCACTCGTGACAGTAACTTCGCCTGCCAAGCGCTCCGGCCGGCCCCGGGAATAGTGGCAGTCTGCGCAGGAAACAAGGCGTTCAGCGTGCACGTCCCAGGGTATATCGAGCTGATCCTTGGCTTCCAGGTTCATACCCGACAGGCTTACAAGCTGGGGCGAGAACACCTGGCCTGTCTTTTCCGTGACCCATTCCTCACCTTTTCCAAGCCGGACCAGCAACGGATCAGAACCGTTGTGTACCTTGCCGTGACAGGCTCCACAATTGGCTTCGGAAACCGGATGCAGTTGCAGTTCGACCTCTCCATCCTCCGCCACTTGCTGCCCGTTCCACCCATAACCGTCAGCAGTCTTTTTTACCAGACCGGTGCCCGCCAGTGTCGCTGTTACCGACCACTCGGGCTCACCGGACTGAATGGCTTCAAGCCTGCTTGCATAATCCGGCTGCGGAATGTGACAGAGGAAACAGTTCATCTGCTCATCGTCATGCACAGGAATACGCGGACCATCCATCATAAGCTGCCTGCGTCCGACAGCCAGTTTTTCATCCCGCACGCTGGTGTGGTAACCATGAGCGTCGAGAAAGTCCTGTTCCTCGAGTTCGTGACACATGCCACAGGTTTCCGTCACTGACAAAGGTTTGCCTGACTGGATGACGGGGTCGCCATTTGCATCCATCAGGTATACGGGGTCGTGGTCCGGAACCTGGTGCTGCAACGGGTCACCGGGATAGCCCAGGGCGTTCCAGTCAATTCGACCCTGCTCCCCGTGGCAGTCCCTGCACCGCAGCGCCTGATCCACCCGGGTGACCATGTGAGACAAAGGGAAGTACATCTCGGTGGGGGCAAAATCGTACGCTCCGCTATAGGGCAGGCCTGTCACTTCTGAGCCGAGTTTGAGCGCTGCGGGCCAGTCAAACCTGTTCCAGAATCCCAGGTCACCATGAACATTGGGGACGAGGAGATAACTGTTTACAGTATCGTAAGGCTGTTTCCCCCGGTGCACCTTGAAAGGCCATATTTTCGCCTCCGGGTCATCACGATCCCCTAGTGGACGGTTAATAGCTGTCGGTCTCGAAGGGTCAATGCGGTCGCCAAGGATATAGCGTGACGAGGTCTGGTTATACCAGTAGTACTCCGGCTGTTTTTTCTTCGACCAGGTGAAACGGCCCTTGATTTTCATATATACATGTTCGTCAGTGATATCGAGGTCCTTGCCCGCTTCCGACCAGTCCCAGCTGGTCTTGGTCCCGGTGTCGGCACCCATGTGTGGGACATGGCAGGACTGGCAGGCCAGACGACCGGTGTGAGTATTAAGCCTGATGTCCTCATGTGGCTTATCTACATGACAATCAGTACATTCCAGAAAGTTTTCGCGGTCCACGCTCACTGCCATTGAACGCCCCCGAATACGGTGCTGTTCAGCTTGATGACAATCGATACACTGCATATCGTATTTACCCATGTGAACGTCGATGCGTTCACTGGGGAAAAGCAGCGTTTCGTCCATATCACCGTGCTTGACGGCGTCTCCACCCCCGCCCTGGAAGTGGCAACCGCCACAGTTCCTGCGGCGCGGCAATCCAACGCTACGAGCCGCTTCCAGCAGATCCACGGATTCATCCGGAAACCCTGCTCCCTGTTGTTTCTTGAGGTAGGTGCCGCTGTTGTCATGGCATACCAGGCAGTCGACACGTGTCTCATCGCTGAAATCGAAATTCTCGTCTTGCCATCCGTAACCTATGTGACAGCTGGTACAGGCCGGCCAGTTAGACTGAATACCGATACAGAAATTATTGATGACGTTACGCTTGCCGATGCGCAGGGGATTATCATGTCCCGCAATCATGACTTCCTGCCCCTGCCAGTTCCAGTGAGCCGTCTTCATAACCTCCTGCGCCGAATCCTCATGGCACTGGAGACAGGCGCGTGTAACCGCCGGGCCATCCGCAAAAGGTTTATGGAAGAAACTGCTGTGATCTGTGGACCCGGCATGTTTGGCCAACCCTTGCCTGACGCTATCGGGGACAGACGTGTCTGGTTCGCTGGTACAAGACAGACTGGCGGCAACAGTTACTAATACAACAATAATCGAGAGCAGCTTATGCTCGAAACGCCTATACCGTTTAGTCAGGCAGAAAAGCCGGCCCAGTAACAAGGTACCGTTTTTGATGCCGGAGAACACTGAAAGCAGCACTGTGCGTACCCACTACTGAAACCGGTAGGCAAGCGATGCGGTAACCACGTTCACCGAATAATCCTGGCTATCCTCACCCAGCAGGAGGACATCCGGCACACTGGTCGGGCCAATACCGTCAAGCGCCCAGTTGTCGCCATCGTATTTCTGATACCAATAGCTCAGTTTGAGGGCAAGCGCCTCACTGTAGTTGTAACGTGCAAAAATCTTGATGCTGTTCAGGGTCGTTTCCAGATCCGGGTACTGACCAAGACTTGCCGCTGATGAGACCGTGGGATCTGCATCCAGGTCAATTTCACCGGTCGATTTACTGAATACGTAATCCATGCCCAGGTCCAGCTTGCCGCCAATCTGCTTCACCTCACCGCCGACACCCAGTGTAATAAACCTGTCCTCTATTTCTGCAAACCAGTCTGGTACCGGCAATCCCGACTCGCTACCCGCCTGGTCTGATTTTATCTTTTCATAGGTGTAGTAGGCGCGCGTGCTGATGTTTGGTCGGGGCACGTAGGAAACATCCCAGGTATAGCCCGGAGTCTTTGATTCTGTCAGACCGATGGACGTGTCATTGTATTTATCCCTGCTGTAGTCGACACTGAAACCGAGCGTGATTGCCTGATAAGGCATATAAGAAAGCCGCATACCAACTTGATCGCGATCCCGGTCCGCCAGATAGTAATAACGGAGATCGGGATTCTCCGAATCAATACTGGCATCGGGCATATTACTGTAGTCGGACACATCGCGGCTGGAATGCTCAGCGTGGAGATCCGCTTCCAGCTCGGTATTCGGAGACAGCTTCAGTCTCACGCCATAGTTGTATTCATCGGTATCGTTTGCCGTGGTGTTATCATACTCCCTCCGCACGGCATTGAAACCTAGCCTGGTGACAAGCGAAATCATCCGGTTCGCACGGTAATTAGCATCTAGTTCAGCCTTGTGACGCCTGTAACTTAAGGGTCTGTTGGTCGCTGCTTCAACCGCAGGTGTTGCTGAATCGGCGATAAAATAGTTGTATGTATCAGACGGGGTATCGTTATCACGCTCGTGATAACGATATGCGGCTTTCAGTCGCAACTTCGGCAAGGGCCGGGAAGCAATATCGATCCGCGCTGTTGTCAACCAGATCTCGCCGTCCAGAGAGCTTCGTGGCAACGACGCATTCAGGCCGGGAGCCGCCGTTGCGTACTGCTGAAAATTCCAGTCCTGGGTCATACGTCCGACGGAGAGCACGCCTGTCAAACGGCTGTTGTAGGGAAGCTGATAGCCGCCCGTTGCGGTCAATTGATGAAACTGGTTTCTCGGTGCCTGAGCAAGACTTCCAATTCGTGTGGTCTCGAATGGATCCTGCCAGTTCAGTGAGCGGTCCTGATTGTCGAACAGAGACATGTGGTACGCAAATTTCAACTGCGTTGTATCTTTTGCATAGCCCAGAGACAGGTCGACGTTGTCGGTCACATAATCGATTGACCCGGGCAGGATGGCCGCCGTAGTAGTGCTGGTAAATCCCGGAAAGGTTCCACCCATAGCACCACCGGTCGCATTAACACCCTCTTTCGTTTCATGCTGATAGGCGACGTTTAAATCCCAGTTCCTGAACCCGCGGGGAATGAACGACGCACCGACACCAAAGCGCTTTCGCTCAGTATCTCTGTCAAGCTGATTGAGATTTGCATCCAGGTTGGTATTAATATCAAAGCCAGCCGGCAAGGTGAGGTTAGAGCTGCCAACGCCGGAAAACGGGGTAACGCCGGTATCGTTGACGAAATTCGGCAGTTTCTGGTATTCAATATAGTATTCCTGGCTGCCCTGCTTGCCTCCTTCAGCGCGCAGATATCTTGAATCCAGTCCCAGGTTAATACCCCTGATGCGCCAGTTGAGGCCGTCCTCGCGGTAGTTCTGTGCTTTTATATCACCAATAAAATAAGGTCCGTCATCATTCATGCCGGAGTATCGACCAAACCTGTATGAGTCATCCGATACATAGCCAGCCCCGATTTCAACCTCGTTGACAACCGGTTCGGGCAACGGTGTTTCGGAAGCAAACAGTGTAGTGGTGAACAGGCAACTGAGTATTACAGCAAACGCCTCACAGATGGAACTCTTTGCCTGGCTGTTTTTTTGCATATGGGAATTCCGCTGCCGCATGGTTTACCTCATCAGCGCCGCACCCGAAGGATGGTTCGATCCATGGACCTGCGAATGACAGTTCATACACCCCTCGCCCAGAACGAAACGTGATCGACGCTGGGTGTCGCTGAAATCAAAATCAAAGAATCTGCGCACGTGCCGCTGGCCTTCAATCCGAACGTCCTGGTGGCATTGCTGGCACAGAAACGGAGGGCTTTTGTTTAATAGTGACGCATGATTGGATCCATGCACGCGGTGGCACAGGCTGCAGTCTTCACTGACCGGGTAATGCTCCCACAAGAACGGACCGCGGATCTCCGCGTGACAGCGGTAGCAATTTTCGTTGACGCTGAGTTCCTTCAGGCTGGTAGGTCCGGCGGAACCGTGCGCATTGTGGCAATCTGTGCAGACCACATTCCCTTCCCGGATGGGGTGCGTCGAGGCACGATAGATGTCAGCCCGGATTTTGTGATGGCAATTCACACAGACTTCTGACTGTGTCACCCGGTCGAGTTCCAGGTGAGGCCTGTGTATCTTGTGGCAACTGGTACAGGCCAGCGTATCCGCAGCGTGCATACTCGTTTGCCAATGAATGAGCGCCCCGCCCTGGTGGCACTGCAGGCACACACGGTTCTCTGTCTCCCGGGATTCTGCACTCAGACCCGCGAAGGATATCAGTCCCCCCGCTTCCTCACCTTCCGATACGATTTCCAG
>JARFQV010000080.1 GCA_029287615.1 Pseudomonadota bacterium
CCGACCTGCGGCACCTGTGAGTTTTACAGGCAATAAAAAAAGCCCCTGCGTGAGGGGCCTGGTGTTGGTGCCGGAGAGGTGAATCGAACACCCGACCTACTGATTACGAATCAGTTGCTCTACCGACTGAGCTACTCCGGCATGGGGCGTGGAAGTATAAAACGGGGGTACGGGCGACGCAAAACATTGTCGCCCTGGCAATACGTACGGATCAGGACGTGTTTCGAACGCGGATGATTACGTCGACGTCCTCCACCACAGTTCCCTCGGGCAGGGGCGCAATCGAGTCGACCGCCAGGCTGTCGGAGTCGATATCAGTCAGCTCGCCGCTGTCGATGTTGTAAAAGTGATGGTGCTCGCTGGTATTCGAATCGTAGAACACGCGGGTGGGATCGACAATCACTTCCCGTACCAGCCCCTTGCGTGCAAACAGCCCTAGTGTGTTGTAGACCGTGGCCTTGGAAACATGACTCCTGCCCTCGTTGACACGCTTCATGACCTGTTCGGCTGAAAGGTGCTGGTCCCGGTTGAACAGGATGCGGGCGATGATCATGCGCTGCTGGGTTGGCATCACTCCGTGGGACTTCAGCAGACCGGCGATGTCCTCGGGACTGCGCAAAGGTGCGTGTGTCTGGTTTTCCATTTGGTAATTATAAATCTGTCATAGTTTTGTCGTCTACGCCTTTTTCAGGGAGATGGCGACATAATCACTGCTTTTCTGGTTGATATGGACCCGCACCTGTGAAACTCTCCCTCTGGAGCAGGAGGTCTGCAAGCAACCGGGCAGAGGCTGGCGCCATCACCACCCCGTTGCGGAAATGCCCGGTATTGATGAACAGGCCGTCGTATCCTGGATGCGGTCCTATGAACGGCACGCCATCCGACACACCCGGCCGCAATCCGGCCCACTGCTTGACCACCTCACAGTCACCGAGTGCCGGTAGTAACTGTGCTGCCTTCTGCATGAGTATGTGCCGTGCATCGGTCGTGATCGACTTGTCATAGCCGGTATCCTCGAGTGTGCTGCCTGCAAGCAGCAGGCCATCACGCCGCGGGATCAGGTAATGATCGCGATAGAGGACAATGTGCCGCAGCAGTCCGGCTGGCGTCCGATACTGGATCATCTGCCCTTTTACCGGTTTCACCGGCAGGCCGATATCCAGCATAGCCAGCAGCGGCCCACTCCAGGCCCCGCCGGCAACCACCACCCGCCCCGAGCCAAACTCCCCCTGCGTCGTGGTCACACCCTGTATCCGGTTGCCGGACACAGTGAAGCCGGTGACTTCCGTGTGCTCGTGAATGACCACCCCCCGATCTGCCAACGAGCGGCGCAACGCCGCCCCGAGCCGCGGATTCCTGACCTGCGCCACGTCAGGTAGCAGCACCGATTCACCGGCCGCCAGCCCCAGCCCCGGCTCCAGCGCCCCCAGCTGGGCTGCATCCACCGCCTGCAGCGTACACCGGTTGTGATCAGCCCACTCCCGGATGGGTCGCTCCGGGGCCACATCCAGCAGCAGCAACCCGCTGCGCAGCCATTCGATATCAATCCCGGTCTCGGCAAGCAGTGACTCCGCAAGCCGGGGGTAGTACTGCTGGCTCCAGCGCACCAGGGTGGAAACGGCCTCGGGATACTGCCAGGGAACCAGTGGCGAGATGATGCCTCCCCCAGCCCAGGAGGATTCACGGCAGGTCTCGCCACGCTCCAGCAGGCTGACCGACAGGCCCTCCTGTGTCAGGAAATGCGCCGTCATCATGCCGGCCAGCCCTCCGCCGATAACGAGACAATCAGCCTGTATTTTCGTCTGTGCCATACGAATCGTATTCAGTAGAGCCTTCTAATCCTGCCCCGATCCTTAAGGATCAGATTTTTCCTGCCGATAGCATCAGGAAGGAGAGCAAAACTGTCTGAGGCCCAATGTAATGCCAGCGCGGTCACCCTATGATGACCGCGGCCTGACAAGGAGTACGGGAGCCACACATCGGGTAAAACAGGCCACTTATCTTATATCGGATGACAGCCACGAGGCGAGGCTTGTAAAAATATTATTATGAATAAAGAAAACGGATTCACACTGATCGAGCTTATGATCACCATCCTGATGGTTACAGTTTTATTGGCATTGGGTGTACCAAGCTTCACGGAGTTCACCAAAAACAATCGGCTCGCCGCCCAGACCAATGATCTCGTGATTGCTATGCAATTGGCGAGGAATGAAGCAGTAAAACGGGGTACCGGCACTGTAGTATGCGCGAGCGAAGATCAATCCACTTGCTCCGGCAGCAATGATTGGTCGACAGGGTGGATCATTTTCTCCGACCTTGACCAGGAAGGTGACCTTGAAGAAGGCACAGGAGCCTGCCTCCTCACAGAAGACTGCATACTGCGTAAGCGCGGTCCAATCGAGAAGAACAACACCCTCACTGGCAGTGTCAACCAGGCACAATATCTGCCAAATGGCCTATTACGCGGCTCCAATATGCTCACATTCACACTTGTATCCAGAGACTGCAAGACAGACCAGGCTCGTATCGTAAATGTCACACGGCATGGACACACGAGCACGACGAAATCATTATGCCCCTGATTAATCGGAACAGTATTATGCAACCGCACAAGAGCAGACATCTAAAAGTGCAGCGCGGCTTCACGCTGCTGGAAGTACTGATTGCGTTGCTGGTTCTTTCTATTGGCCTGCTTGGCCTGGCCGCATTACAGACTGTCGGCCTGCGCTCAAATCAAATGGCGGTTATGCGCACGCAGGCCACACACATGGCCTATGACATCACAGACAGAATACGAGCCAATCTCAGCGGCACCTACGTAACTGATGCGAATAACAACGTGACGAATGTCCTTCAAGACTATGTCATGGATGCCTGCCCACCCGACAATACTACGCCTGAAATGGCACTTACCGACCTGACAGAATGGTGCAATGACTTATCCAGTCTACCCGGCGGGCAAGGCGAGATCACACAGACCATCAGTGTCGATAATATAGCCACGTACACCGTAACAGTCTATTGGGACGAAGCCCGCACAGGTGCCGACGGCAAGGCTTGTGGTGCGGATGTTGAAACAGACCTGCGCTGTATACAGTTCCCACTGACCATACAGAAGCCGATACCAAATGCCTAGAAATAACAGACAAAGCATTAACCTGCTCAGTAACAGCCAGGGCTTCAGCCTTGTTGAACTCATGGTGGCACTGGTTATAACCCTGATCCTTCTAAGCGGAATCGGTCAGATATTCCTCAGCTCGAAAAAGAGCTTTACGATACAGGACTCTCTGGCCAGGCAGCAGGAAAACGGCCGATATGCACTAGATAGCGTCGCCCAGGACTTGCGACGAGCAGGCTACTGGGGTGGCAACTCCGATGTTTCCCGGATCGAGGGCACACTTGGATTGACAGACAATGGTGTAGACCGCGGCACTTGCAGCAATGACACCAACTGGGGGCGCATGCTTGAAACCCGAATATTCGGACTTAACGACGAAAAAACCGGCTATGCATGCATTCCGGGCACAGGGGCAGACTTCGCTTATGAACGCGGAGATGTCCTGGTAGTACGCTACGCTGCACCATATTCCATCGGCGGCACAACCACGCCGGATTATGAGGCTAACCGCCTCTACATCCGTTCTGACCTGTTCTATGGGCGCATATTTCAGGGCAAAGACGAAGACAAGACTGAAAATGAAATACCAAGCCCCGAACGTATTGTCGCGTTTGATGATGATGGTGCATGCCCGGATGGCACGCCATACACGCCACCAGGAGAAGCAGACCCCACGGGATGCCTACTGAATGTCAACCTTTCGACAATACGGTCGTCGGAACTGAAGTCCAATGCTTACTACATCGGTAAATCCGGCCGGCAGTGTGCTGGCGAAGATGTCCCGTCCTTGTTCCGCATTGCTCTTGATGAGCAAGGACAACCGGGTATCGAGGAGATCGCCTATGGAGTTGACCAATTCCAGGTGCGCTACGGCATAGACACCGACATCAACCCTGCAGACGAGGACATGCTGTTTGGTGATGGCACCGTCGACGAATACAGGAACGCAGACGAGATCAATCTCGACGCTGATTATGATGATGGGGTACCCCCGGCTTCCCCGCACTGGGGACAGGTCATTGCTGCCCGAATCTGGATCCTCGTCCGTGCCGAGTGCGAAGAAACCGGCTACAACAACACGAATTCATATCCGATTGGTGACCTGGTCAATGCTGCCGCTTACACACCTGCCGATAGCTACCGCCGTCAGCTATACCAGACGACCGTAAAGCTCCGTAACCGCTAGACAGGCTTACACGAAATGTATGATATGAAATCAACTAAAGCACTGAAGCAGACACAGCGGGGGGCCGCCCTGTTCATGGCGCTCATTTTCCTGCTGATCCTGACGATACTCGGCGTATTCGGAATGAACATAGCGCGCATGGAAAACATGATGGCTGGTAATAATCAGTTCCAAAGTGCTGCTCTAAATAATGCCGAGCTCATACTGACAATCGCGGAACAGGATGTCGATAACCTGCTTGGCACTGCAACACCGTTCGGCGGCTACTATTACAACAGAACGGGCATGGACCCTGATGCAACGATAATCGACCCTTCGATACTCAATTGGGAAGGCGCCTTTACATTTGCCACATACATGCCGCCGGATGGCAGTGACGAGAAAAAGTTTCGTTACGTAATCGAGTATGCGGGACCTGAAGTTGTACCGGGTAACTCCACCGACTCATGCGCTGAAGACCCCGATGGTGACGCATGCGTACACACATTTTTGGTAACAGCCCAGAATGACACAAGTCGGGGTGCCAAACGTACCGTCCAGTCAGTATATGTCTCATCAAGGGCACCCTGAATTACGTGGAGATTCACTCATGAAACTGCAAAACCACATAAACAGCGCCATTGTAACAGCTGCGATTCTGATGCTATTCAGTACCAGCCTTATCGCCGCCTTTGTTTTCGATCCGGATGGCCCCCCAGTCACACCAGCCGTGATCGTTGCACCCTACGCTGTCAGCACCAACAGCCTGTTAGGGGGCGGAACGAACGCCTACCGGCCCTGGTTCGAGAATGGCGCCTGGCAAGGTGACATCATCGAATATGATATAGATGAATTCGGCAACAAAACCACTGACGCCAACGTTGGTTCCAATCCTGCAGTTGATGGCATTGCATCGGGTGGCAACAACTGGATGGCACGCGCGAGATTTGACGCCAATGAATTAGACCCGGATTACTGGCTCACCGGGCGCAACATTTTCACGAGCGATGGCGCCGACAACCAAATCGAGTTCTTTTGGGATAATTTGGATGCCACACAAAAACAGGCACTGGATTTAGCATCGTTCAACGCCGATTCAGCGGAAAGCGAAATTTTGAATTTTGTTCGCGGTGACCGAAGCAGTGACATATCCAGCGCTGGCACACTCCGTTATCGCTTCAATCTGCTCGGCGACATAATCAATTCGTGGCCGGTCTATCTCAGCCGGCCAAAGGAAGGCTACACAATCCCGGGATTCCTTGATTTCAAGCAAAAGCACTTGTCGCGTCAGGGCCGGATTGCCGTTGGTGCCAATGACGGTCTGCTGCACGTATTCAACGCCGAGACGGGCAATGAAGTCTACGCCTATGCGCCGACAGCGCTGTTCAGCAAACTCAATCGTCTGACTGCTACGCCATACCGGCACAGCTATTTCGTCGACGGGCAATTAACAGTCGGTTCTGCCCAGGTAACCGACTCTGTCAATCCAGATAATCCATACGGCTGGAGTACCATTCTGACCGGCGGGCTTGGCGCTGGCGGCAAGGGCATATTCGCTATCGACATGACAGATCCGGATTATTCAGCCAACAAACTCGTGTTCGAGAAAACTGGCGGGGAATTCGGCTACATCTACGGGCGCCCGCGTTTAGGCAGACTGGCTGACGAGAAGTGGTACGTATTTACAGGCAATGGTTATGACAACACAGACACATTGAGGACCGCCAAGCTGCTCGTCACCAGTCTTGATGCCCCCCACACGGTTCAGGCGATTCCCACCGGGGATGAAGGCAGCCTGTCTGCACCGACGCTGGTTGATAGCAACAAGGACCTCAAAGTGGATCTGGCCTTTGCCGGCGATACCTACGGAAACATGTGGCGGTTTGATTTCAATCAAGCATTTGCCGTGGGAACAAACCCGAGAAAAATCTATGCCGCACCCGATGACTCACAGCCGATCACTGCTGCACCGGTCGTCGGCTTCCACCCGCGTGGTGGCCACATGGTCTATTTCGGCACCGGCAGCGTATCCAGCTACGCTGAGGCCATAGACGA
>JARFQV010000088.1 GCA_029287615.1 Pseudomonadota bacterium
TGGCCTGCAAAAGGTCCAGGAGCCTCATGCCTTGCCCGACCAGTTTGCCGCATTCGGCATTCATGGTGGGATCACCGAGGGCCTGAAACAGCTGTTCATGAGTCACCCACCCCTGGAGGCGCGAATAGCAGCCCTGGAAGCCGCTCGTTGAGCTGGAAACGATTACCGCCCGGAGAAGTGCAGGTGTAGCTCGAAACGGATTCCCGCGGTTGAAAGTACCGGACAGAAAGAATCCTGCCCCTGAGCGGGTTTGCCGAATACACGCATTGGATTTTGAACGGGAGCAGTTGCTAGCAGTCAAACGAAGACAACCCGGACAGGGTATCGGGCAGAAGACAGATCTGTAAGCAGCAACCTGTTGTTATTTATGTTTTTTGTCATTCCGGGCCTGATCCTGAGAAGGATTCCTTTTCATCGTGCCTGTTGTGTCGTACACCCGGAGACCACAGGCGGTATACAGAGAGAATCGAAGCTATTGATTCATAGCCACTAAACTGCTCCAATATGGGGCAGGAAGTCGGTTAAGCAGGGGATCCAGGGTGTAGAAGGCGAAGCGATCATCAATGAAGGCGATTTTGAGGGGCGTAGTGTGAGCACGCAACGAGAAATCGGTGGTGATCTGGTCTTTCTTCGCCATTGTAATGAAATCATCACCCGACCGCGGACAGGCTGACAGGAAGGAGAACAATAAATGACCGCAAGCAGCGAGGTTCTGAACATAAAGGCCATCAAGGTGTCCTGCCATGACTGCAGCCTGGCGGAATTGTGCCTGCCACGCGGCCTCAATCAAGCGGAGATAACCGAGCTTGACCACGCAATCCAGCATCGCCGTACCATTCACCGTGGTGATCACCTCTATCGTATGGGGGATCGTGGTCGTTCTGTATTCGTGGTCCGCACCGGTTCCATAAAGACCTACCTTTCCACCGGTGCCGGTGACGAGCAGGTAGTGGGTTTTCATCTGCCTGGTGAAATACTGGGTCTGGATGTCTTCGACAACGAACAGTATTCCAGTGGCGCCATAGCCCTGGAGACAAGCAGTGTGTGTGAATTGTCGGGTCATCATTTCGAAGAGATCTGCAAGACCGTACCTGCGATGAACACACAGATGTGCAGGCTGGTCAGTCGGGAAATCACCCATGATCATGAAATGTTGCTGTTACTGGGCAAGAAGACGGCCGAAGAGCGGCTGGCGACATTTCTCCAGAGTCTTTCGGAGCGTCTGCAGAAGCGTGGCTTGTCCGGCACCAAATTCAATCTGAGCATGTCACGCCAGGACATGGGCAATTACCTTGGACTCGCGGTGGAGACCATCAGCCGTCTGTTCGCCCGCTTTCAGCAAGAGGGGATACTGACGGTTGAGCGCCGTCTGGTCAGCATCCGGAATCCCGCCGGTCTGAAGTCCATGATCAGCAGTCACCAGCATGGGCAGCCAGTGAGAAGTGCCCAGAAATAGATTGTCTTGTCTGGCGCAGGATCTCAGATCACCCGTGAAAAGCCCTGCTGTGTCTTGTCCTTTGGCAGATAATGGTCGAATACCATGCAGATGTTGCGTACCAGCAGTCGTCCTGCAGGCAGGATCCTCAGGCTGTTGGGATTGAGGACGAGCAGTCCGTCCTCCTGTAGCCGGCGCAGATTTTCCACTTCATCGGCAAAGTGATTCCGGAAGGAGAAATGCCATTTTTTCTCAAGCTGGTTGATGTCGAGCAGGAAATGGCACATCAGTGAGGTGATGATCTCACGACGCAGGAGGTCATCGGGTTCGGATTCCAGGCCGCGCTCGATAGCAAGGCCGTTTTCCTCGATGCGTTGGTAGTAGGTTTCAAGGTCCTTTGCGTTCTGGCTGAAATTATCCGCGACCCTGCCGATCGACGTAACGCCAATTCCCACCATATCGCACTCTGCATGTGAGGAGTAACCCTGGAAATTCCGGTGCAATGTACCGTTGCGCTGGGCAATGGCCAGTTCATCATCGGGCCTGGCGAAATGGTCCATACCGATATACAGGTAACCCGCTCCGGCCAGGCGCTCAATGGTTTGCTGGAGAATGATCAGTTTTTCCGAGGGGGAGGGCAGATCCTCTTCCCTGATACGCCGTTGTGGCGGAAAGCGTTCCGGCAGGTGGGCGTAGTTATATACCGCAATACGGTCCGGTGCGGCATGAATGATCTTGTCGATGGTCCCGATGAAGCTGGATGCCGTTTGGTGAGGCAGGCCATAGATCAGATCCACATTGATCGACCGGAAGGATTCTCGACGCGCGGTATCCATCACCATCAGGGTCTCTTCCTCTCCTTGGATCCGGTTAACAGCCTTTTGCACAACCGGATCAAAGTCCTGAACACCCAGACTCAGCCGGTTGAATCCCAGTTCTCTCAGTAGCGGAATTGTCGACTCATCGACGCGTCGTGGATCCACCTCGATGGAATATTCACCCTTGTCATCATCACGAAGGGTAAAATTCTCGCGCGTACTTGCCATCAGGTCGCGCATCTCCTGATGACTCAGGAAGGTTGGTGTACCTCCACCCCAGTGCAATTGTTCCACAATCCGGTCGCGATCAAACATTTCACCCTGGCAGGTGAGTTCCCGCTTGAGATGTTCAAGATAGGTGATCGCGCGGCTGTGGTCTTTTGTGACAATCTTGTTACAGTCACAGTAAAAGCAAACCGTGTCACAGAAGGGGATATGAATATACAGTGAGAGGGGGTGCGGAATGGGATCCTCGTTGCTGTGTCTTACCCATTCCCGGTAATCGCTGTCGCCGAAGTCCTCGCTGAATTGTGCCGCGGTCGGATAAGAGGTGTATCGGGGGCCTGTCTGATCGTAGCGCCGTATCAGATCCGCGTTGAAAACCAGTGTGTGATCCATGCTTGTGTCTTCCCGGATGATTTCCGGTCCTGCTTGCCTGATTAATCGTAATATCGCAAAAATGTAATGGAAAATACGAAAAGTGGCATGATCTGGATCAATATAATTGCAATGTTATGTCTTTCCGTTACTCTGCCTCCCGGATATCGTTGAATATCGAGCGTATATCGTTTTCCCAGTGGTCGAACAAGAATTTGTTTTTCACCTTGCTGAACAGGGTCTTGTAGATGGCCGGGTTGCTGGTGATCAGTATAGTCTGATCTCCTTCTGCAATGACGGAGATATTCATGGGAAGGTAGGGAATCATCTCCGGGTGCCGATTGCTCAATTCCCGAACTTCGTCAATCTTGCCGAAAAACACCACACGATATTTGTCGGTCTGGTAGCCCATATTGGTCAGACCGATATCGACCCGCTGGACCCGCGATACGGTATAACCGTGTTCACGAATCGATTCCTGCAGCATCAACATGGCTTCCGGAAAGGATTGCGTCGAGCGCGCCGCCAGCAGGTCTTCCGCGGCAACCGGTGTGAGGAAGGCCAGGGTCAAGGCAAGGATTATGAATAGGTGCCTGCACCGGGTCATAGCGAGATCTCGTCGAGGAGTTCACGGTAGATGCCGGTCATGGTTCTGCAGTCCTCATGGAGTTCCTCATTGTTGAACAACTTGCTGAGGTACATGGGATTGACCGACATGACCTGAACTACGCCATCCCTTTCCACTACTGTGATACGGCACGGCAGAAACATCCCGATCCTGGGATCCTTCGCGAGTGCCTCAAACAGAAAGTTGAAGTTGCAGAAATAGATCATGACCTGGCGGCTGTTTTCCTCACCTTCCGGTACCAGGCCCTCTTCCAGCGGCTGGGTACGGATGAAACGGAAATTCTTGCCGCTGATCGCCTGCTTTGCGTTTTCTACCGTTTCCTCCAGGGAATAGGGCGATTCGACGATCAGGGTAGGTGGCAGGTCTTCCCCGGTTCTTGCATCCGGATCATCTTCCGAATAAAAGGTCCGGACATAACGCACGATGTCATTGATATCCTGTTCCGTGAGACCTTCCTCGAGGAAGGATGTCATCGGTGTGCCTTCACGGCCCACGATCAGGGTCTGCTGAATCATGTGATCACAGGTTGCGGCCTGGAATCCCGGATTGTTCAGGGCAGGAGGAATGATGTCCATGTCACGGTGGCGTGAAAAGGTAACCCCCGTGCCCTTGCCACCTTCACCGTCCTTGCCATGGCAGCTGGCACAATGCTCCGCGTACAGCACCTTGCCATGTCTTGCATCTCCCCGGACGGGTTTTTCCGGCATGATTTCCAGTTTCCTGTCGGACCAGCCGCGCAGATGGCTGATGATGGCATTGATCTGGGCGTCGCTGAGTTTCGGGAAGGCAGGCATGATCCGGCCCGGACGTCCAAGTCGGATCGTCTTTTTCAGATAGTCATCGCTGACAATCGATAACAGGGAGTCGACGGCCAGGGGGATACCGACACCACCCGTGCCACTCGCACCATGACATACCGCACAATGCTCGCTATACAAGCTCGCGCCATCAGGTGCGGCTGTGGCAGCAGAGGCGATGGTGTAAAGCAGGGCAATAATCGGCAAACGCAGGTACATGTGGACTCCTGCCGCGCAGGGTAAGTATTAGTATATAATAATATACAATATTCCATATAAAGTCAAACCAGCTCAATCAGCCGGTGTCCCGCGATGCCAGGAATTTTCGTTGAGGAATACCTGGTATTTGGCCCATCTGGCAAATTCCTGGCGTGAACAGGTCGCAGAGGTGCGACGGTCCCGTCCCGCGACCACCTTGTAAATCACCCGATCACGTTCCGGGTCGGAATGAGGCGATTCATCGACGACCTGTCGGACGGACCACTGCGGCCCGTACGATTGTTGCGCATGGTGCAGGGCCAGTGTGTATATCTGTGACAGGTCTTCCTCTGTCACATCAATGAAGGAGTCCATGGTTCGCAGGGCGTATTCCAGGTCCGCGTGTGCGATGGGGGTGCCGCCCTCCGGTATTTCCGTCTGCCGGCTTTCGGGTAATTCAGTACCCGCGGTTTTGGCCAGGCCTGCCGGGTAACGCCGCCATGGAAATAGATAATTGACCAGCAGGGCGATACAAAGGATGACCATAACGTTCAGGAGTACCGGCGTTAGAACAAACTGGTAACCCAGTTCATGTACTGCGGGTCCCCCCATTACGGCGGAAAGGGCGGTGGCACCACCCGGCGGATGAATGCAGCGCAGGTAATACATGAATCCGATGGCCAGTCCCACGGCGAGTGCGGCGCCCAGGAAAAGATCGGGCACGAGCTTGAAACAGCTGACGCCAACCAGGGCAGAGGTGAGATGTCCCCCCCCAAGCGGCCAGGGCTGGGAGAGGGCGCCATGCGGGACGGCGAACAGCAGGACCGCCGAGGCCCCCATGGAGGCAACAATCAGGTAGGCATCCTCAAGGCCCAGGTAATAACCGCTGATCACCAGTATGGAAAGGATGCCAGCGAAGCCGCCGATTGTGGAGATGAGTCTTTCTCCATGGCTGGCTGACTGGCTTTCTATGCCGAGAATCTTGAATAGCAGGGGTTTCCGCCTTCTTGAATGACCGGTGTTTCGGGTAGCTACGGTGAATACCTACCTGCCTGAACGATATCTTTTCCCCGTTCCGCTTTGGGCTGGGCATGCATTCCCCCAGGATTCACTGAATCCTCCAGGAAGGTGTCGAGTTACGGGTTGTCTTTTATCCAGTCACTCTCACACCGGGCCAACCAGTTCCGCGTTGACATGATCCTTTTTGACGTAGTCCAGGACATCCTTTGCATGCAGTTTCTCGCGATCGTAGTCAACTACCAGCAAGTGTTCACGTCCCGGAGTAAAGTGCGCTTTTTCCACGCCATCGTAACGAACCAGGCCCGCAATCAAATCTTCACGACGGGCCTCTTCGAGTGCCTGGTCGACATGAATGACGATTTCAACCTGATGCAGAGTTGCCATAACAGTTCTCCCGGCATGTCCATCCCGGGCGGGGTCGGTAATGGCATGCCTCATACTAATTAATTACTGTCTTTCCCCCGCTTCTAAATTAAATAGTAGGGAACGCTGCTGGAAATTGCATTGATCTTACTCAAGTAAGTCGAATAGTTGCTCAGGGAGCCCTTCGGGCACATCACTGTCCGGGAAAATCCCCTACTGAAAGCCGCTCAGGAATACCAGACCGCTCGCCGCCAGAAAACTGCCCCCGATCCGCAACAGGTGTGGTCTTGCACTTCTCTGCAAGGCATGTCCCGTCATAATCCCGATTGCCAGCAGCATTCCCGTCATGGCAATCAAACCCGCAATGCTGGCTGCGATCAGGCCCTCCGCCGGTAGTGCCAGTGCATGGGTATTCCCCTGAAAGACCGCAAAGGTTGCCACCAGCGCCAGCGCAGCGGTACCCGGTATCGGATTCCTGCTGGCAAGCAAGACGCCGAAGACCAGTACGGATAATGCGATGACCGATCCGGCTACCGGCAGCTGGATTCCGCTGAACCCACCCCATGCCCCAAGGCCCAGCATGGCAAGAAACACGAGCGGGATGCTGCGGTATGCCGGCATGCCAAGGCGTACAGCGAGGAGCCCGGCGGCGAATGCTGCGAGGAGGTGATCCAGCCCGCTGAGCGGGTGCATCAGACCGGTGAGAAAATCAGCATGGGCGGGTTCGCCACCGAGGTGTGCCTGCACGCCCGCAGCTGGCAGGGCGAGCAGGGTCGCAAGAAGATACCTGGTCTTCCATCTGGTGTTCATAGATCGGCTCCGGTATTGAAAGATTGTCAAATGCTAGTTAAAGAATGTCAAAAACATTGCGGGTATGTGTTACCTGACTTTCACCTTTACGAGTTCCTCGCCATTCGGGTCGGTGACGTGCACCGCACAGGCAATACAGGGATCAAAGCTGTGTATGGTGCGCAGGATCTCGACCGGTTGTTCGGGATCATGCAGGACATGGTTATCCTCCAGGGCAGCCTCGTATGGTCCTGGTTGTCCCTCCGTGTCTCGCGGGCCGGCATTCCAGGTACTGGGCACGACTGCCTGGTAATTGGCGATCTTTTGATTCTCGATCACGATCCAGTGGGCCAGGGCACCACGCGGCGCCTCCATGAAGCCAACGCCACGGGCCTGTCCGGGCCAGGTGGATGGCTCCCATAGCACTTCGTTGAAGGTCCGGGTGTCGCCCGCCTTGATATTGGCAATCAGGTTATCGAACCAGACTTGCATGTTATCCGCGATGATCTTGGTCTCGAGGGTACGGGCTGCCGTGCGCCCCAGGGTGGAGAACAGGGCCTCTACCGGGATGTCGAGCGTTTTGAGAGTGTGGCCGACCAGCTCCTGGGTCTGTTCGTGTCCCTTTGCATAGAGCATCAGCACCCGTGCCAGGGGGCCGACCTCCATTGGCTGGCCCTTCCAGCGCGGTGATTTCAGCCAGGAATAGGACTGCTCCACATCGAGATGTTCATAGGGGGGCTTCGGTCCCGTGTAATTGAGTTCGGTTTCGCCATCATAGGGATGCAGGCCCTGTTCCTTGCCGCCGCTGTACTTATACCAGGAGTGGGCAACATACTCCTGGATCTGGTCGGCAGCGTTCATGTCCACATCATGTATCGTCGAAAGGTCCCGGTTCAGTATCACACCAGATGGGATCAGATAACTGGATGGGTCGCTCATCCCCTTTTCAGGGAAGTCCCCATAGGTCAGGAAATTTCCGACTCCCTCGCCACGCCCGCCCCAGTCCTTGTAGAAACCGGCAATGGCCAGCGTATCCGGCACGTAGACCTGGTCCACGAATTCCTGCATTTTACGGATAATATCCTGCACCTGGGACAGTCTCTTGGCGTTGATGGCGGAATCCGAATTCAGGTCGATGGGGGAGGGTACGCCGCCGACCAGAAAGTTCGGGTGGGGATTCTTGCCACCGAAGATGGCGTGCAGGCGAGCGACGTCCCGCTGCCAGCTCAGCGCCTCAAGGTAGTGTGAGACCGCCATCAGGTTGGCCTCTGGCGGCAGTTTGTAGGCCGGGTGGCCCCAGTAGGCCTTGGCAAAGATCCCCAGTTGCCCGGCTTCCACGAAGTTCTTGAGTTTTTTCTTCATGTCCGAGAAATAACCGGGTGAAGACTTCGGCCAGTTGCTGAGGCTCTGCGCCAGCTCAGCGGTGGCAGCGGGATCGGCATCGAGACCCGAGACCACGTCCACCCAGTCAAGCGCATGCAGGTGGTAGAAGTGCATGACATGGTCATGCACGTACTGTGCAGCGATCATCAGGTTGCGGATCAGCTGCGCATTGGCAGGTATTTCATAATCAAGTGCATTCTCAACGGCACGCACCGAGGCGATACCATGCACCAGTGTGCATACGCCGCAGATGCGTTGCGCAAATGCCCAGGCATCCCTGGGGTCCCGGCCGCGCAGGATAATCTCGATTCCGCGCACCATGGTACCGGATGACCAGGCCTGGGCGATCCTGTCATCGTCCATTTGCGCCTCGATGCGCAGATGGCCCTCGATGCGGGTAATGGGATCAACTACAACACGTTCATTCATAGGATTTCCTGTGTGTATGGCGCAGTCCGCCCGTGTTTCATACCGTTGGGCAAATTATCGACGTCAGAAACTGGTCCGTGCGCCTGTTGTTTGATGTGGGTGTCCGGATGCCTGCGAAAGTGCGGGCCTCTCAGGCAGAATCCTCAACCAGGTGCTCTGCGATCATTTCAGTCAGACTGAGTACGGGAATGTCCATGTGATATTCCTCAAGTCCCTCTTCCAGATGGATCCGGCAGTTGGAGCAGGTCGATACCAGTGCCTGCGCATTGATGCTGTCGAGCTGTGCCTTCTTGCGTTCGAAGGTCTTGAGTCTCAGGTCATCGGCCCGTTCATTGGAACTGACACCACCCCCGGCACCGCAACACCAGTTCATAGTGCCATGGTCGGGCATCTCGACAAAACGGCTCGCGATCATGTTCAGAAGATTTCGGGGTTCCTCCACTACGCCACCGCGACGACTGATCTGACAGGGGTCGTGGTAGGTCATGAGGGTATTGTCCATCCCGGTGGTGCGGAGTTTGCCTTCCTGACGCAGTTTGTCCAGAACCTCGAGGATATGCACCACCTTGAAATTGTAGGGCCGGCCGATGAGATTGGGTCCCTCCCAGCGAATGGCCATGTAGGCATGACCACACTCGGGGCTGATAACCGCCTTGACGCGAAGTTTCTCCGCGGCCGTAACCACCCGTTCGACAAGTTCCGCCGCGATGTCGGATACACCGATCTGAACTCCGCTGTTGGTGGCCTCGAATGCCTCCGAGGACAGAGTCCAGGTGACGCCGGCCTGCTTGAAGATGCGGGCAAGTGCACCGATGAATTCCGGGAAGTTCATGATCTCCATGGACGAGAGCAGGCACATATACTCTGCGTCTTCCTGGTCGACCGGGATCGTCAGCCCGGTATCCTTCTCGATATGCGAGATCTGCGCCTGCAGAGCCGGCAACTTGACCCCCATGGGACTGCCAATGGTTACCGCCCGTTTTGTTGCACCAATGAGACCGGGCGGGGCATGGCCAGCGGCCGCCATCCCTTCGCGCATCTTGCGGATCATATAGGCGATATCATTGCCGACGGGGCATACCATCGAACACCGGCCGCAGAGGGTACAGCTGTCATAGACGAGGGTCTCCCATTCCTCCAGTTCCTCATCCGTCGGCGGTTTGCAGATCCCCAGTGCCCGGCCCAGCCTGCCCCAGAAGGTGTATTCCTGATGCCAGACCTTGCGCATGGGTTCCAGCTTGTGAATCGGCGTGTACTTCGGATCACCGGTCTCGGTGTGGAAGAGACAGGCATCGGCGCACATGCCGCAGTGGACGCAACTCGAGAAGAAGGAGGCGACCGGTGCATCGATCTGCTCCCGGAAGGCATCCAGTCCGCGCTTCAGCGAGGCACTCATGACCGCACCCCCCGGTAACCCGAGATCGCCCCGTTATACCAGCGCGAGATGAACAGGGTGAAGGCATGGGCGAGCTTGGTGAAGGGAAACAGCACCATCAGCAGTTCCACGCTCAGGATGTGAATGGCAATCATGGTCGGGGCCGGGGGCGCCAGCCGGTGAAATGCTATATATCCCGTGATCAATGGCAAAAAGGTTACCAACCAGGCGAGATAGTCCTGGAAACCCGACAGAAAGCGCTTGACGGGGTCGATCAGACGATGGATCAGGACAGCGATCAGCGCCAGCATGGTGATTACGGAGGTCGCATCCACCACGGGTGTGCTGAGGGCTGGCCAGCTGATATTGAGCAGGTCCTGAAACACCAGGATATGCGGTGCGAACAGGAATATCACCACGAACAATCCGATGTGAAAAACATATCCGGTCGTCAGGGTAAAGGCGGATCGCCGGTACGTGTTCCTGTCGGGTACCGAACGGGTGATGATCGTACGCAAACCGGCCGCAGCCGCGCTGCCCTTGGCCTCGGCGAGATTGCGTTTCCTGCCCAGCAGCAGGATCTGCAGTATTCGCACGATGATCCCTGCGACCATGATGATGGTTGCGATATCGAACAGGGGGCCGCGTACCCACTGCAGGAATTCTGTCTCGGTCATGACTTGGACTCCTTCTCGAGGTCGTCAATGGTTACCTTTTCATGGCGTTTTTCCGCTGACGACCTGTGCTTGCGGTTCACAGCGGCGATGGCTGCGCCAGCGGCCACACCAGCACCGGCTGCATACAGTGTATTGCGTGTGATATCACCTGTCGGAGTGGACAGGGCCTGATAGAAACTGCCCGCATCCCAGAAGTCGGGTTCCGAGCAACCAAGGCAGGGGTGCCCGGCCTCGATCGGAAAACTGGTGCCATCGTTCCACTTCGTGGTGGCACAGGCGTTGTAGGTCGTCGGCCCCTTGCAGCCCAGCTTGTACAGGCACCAACCCTTTCTTGCCCCCTCATCGTCGAAGGTTTCCGCAAACAGTCCCTTGTCGTAGAAGGGACGCCGGTAACAGCGATCGTGTATGCTGTTTCCGTAGAATGCCAGCGGGCGACCGAGATGATCGAGTTCCGGCAATCCGAAGGTCAGGAAATGGGTCAGTACCCCGGTGATGACAACGGGAATGGGCGGGCAGCCGGGTACGTTGACGATCGGCTTGTCCTTGATCAGGTCGGAGACCGATACTGCGCCGGTGGGGTTTGGCCGGGCCTGTGGAATCCCGCCGAAGGCCGCGCAACTCCCGATGGCCACAATCGCCGCGGCGCCTTCCGCCGCTTCCATTAACATATCCTCGTTGCTGATACCTGCAATGGTCGAGTATCCCGGATTGGAGATGGGGATAGAGCCATCCACGATCAGCACGTACTTGCCCCGGTTCTCCTTCATGGACGCTTCCCGTGCATCCTCCGCGCCGGTACCGGAGGCAGCCTGCAGGGTATGGTGATAGTCCAGCGATATGGTATCGAAGATCAGTTCCTCGACCGTGGAGGTACTGGACCGCGTCAGTGATTCCGTGCAGCCCGTACATTCCTGGAAAGACAGCCAGATGACCGAGGGTTTTCTGGCCTTTTCGAGCGCCTCTGCAATCGCCGGTACCATGGCTGGCGGCAATGCCATCATGGAGGCAGTTGCGGCGCAGAACTTGAGAAAGCCACGGCGGCTTATGCCTTTCAACCGCAGTGCTTCACCGAGTGTCTGGTCTTTTTTCATGGCATGATTCCCTGTCAGTGTGTCTGTTCGAGTGTCGATCCCAGCCGCTGGAGACCTTCGTTGATGTCCTCATTCTGGGACTTGAGAATCTGCGGAATATGGGTGACCTCTACAAACTTGCCCATGATCTCGTCCTCTTCATTGTAATGCGTCACCAGCCAGACGCCGGGATAGGCGGTTTCACGGATGGTGCTGCGGCCCAGGGAGTGCAGGACCGCCTCTATCTCTCCCTCACCGAGGGTCTCCTCGAGCCGTTCCGATTCACCCGGGCCCAGGGGAATGCTGCGCAGATCGATGATCGTCTCTTTGCCGGTGTCCAGGAGCTGGACGAGGGCGTGCCGCACCTCGTTGAGCAAGGGGGCCACATTCCCCGTGTCCCGGGGCCCTGCTCCGACACGGATGTCGATTGAATCCGGTCTGGTCATGGTCACATATAGGTCGGACATTGAGGGGACGCAGACCAGACCAGGAGGGGGCAGTTCGAGTGGCGAATTACATCCGCGGTTACGGACTCTTCCAGGGCCCGGCGATTTCCCGACAGGCCATGTGAAACCATGGCAACCAGGTCGATGTCACGTTCATCGATTTTGTTCAGTATCTCCCGGATCGGCCGGCGGTAGGTGCTCATGTCGAGCGTAACCACCAGTCCCTTGTTGGCCAACTCGACACTCTGATCCTGCAACGCTCTTTTCACCGCCTGATCATTTTCGGAATTGCCGGTTGGACCATCGCAGGCCTGATCATGGAAAATCACCACTTCGGAATCGTGCGATTTCGCGAATTTCTCGACACAGGGAAGAATGGCAGACGAATCATCGGTTCCGTCAAGGGGGACAAGGATGCGTCTGAATAATTGCTCCCTGCGCTGATCGGGCGGTTCCGGCCGGGTGCTGTGCAGGATGAAGGACGGACAGGGGCACTGGCGTACCACACTCTCGGTAACGCTGCCCTTGCTGATCCGTTCCAGGCCGGTTCGGCCATGGGTGGACAGGAAGACGACCGCGGCCGGGAGGAGCACGGCCATCTTTACTATTTCCTCGACCGGATCACCCATCCGGAGTTCGGCACTGACCGTCCAGCCCCTCTCGCGCAATGCAGTATACAGTTTCTGCAGTTTGTCATGGACACCATCCTGGCTGCAGTTTATTGCGGCTACCTCCGGTGTGGTATCCGCCGGCAGGACATGAAGCAGTACGATCTCGGTTCGTGCCTGGGGTGTTAAGGCCTGTACGTATGCCAGCGTTTCATCAAATGACTCGGTGCCATCGACAGGGACAAGGACTTTGTCTTGCATGCGGTATACCCCTCACGGCTGTGCTCTGTTGAACTGCGATTGTAAAAGGATACTGATTTGCAACTACAAACTAAGATGCTGTCGTTTCATACTCCATGATCTGGGTCAACTAATCGGGAAAAGCGGCCGTGGCACTTGCCCGGTTTCCGGTCCATTCCGAGATCATCTTCAGCACGCAGCCGGCCGCCTCCGGTATCGCCTGCGCAACCGGTTCACTGGGTGATTCCCCCCAACCTATCTTTTCCGGCTGAATACCGATCAGGGCACGATTTCTTGGCAGGGAGCCGGTGAGGGTGGCGATATCCATCAGGTCGGCGAGACCGACTTCATGCACGCTGCATTTCCCGGTGCCCAGGAACCGGTCCATCTGTTCACCGATCATGCAGCGCACGCTGCCCGGCTCCATCTGCAGGCGGGCGGCATCGATGACGATCAGGTTGTCCGCATCCTCGATCGGGCCTGCCAGTGTGAAGCTCAGCGTACCTCCGTCCAGGTACTCGACCCCCGGCAGGGCGGGATAATGGTTGCTCAGGTATTCCAGGGTGTGGATGCCCGCGCCTTCATCCGAGAGCAGGACATTGCCGATGCCAAGTATGAGGGTGCGATTCATGGAGTGGACCCTTGCTTGCCTGATTGCAGATTCTGCCTTTTGCCAAACCCACTGTAAAGCACTTACTTCGATACTGAGAAGGACGATTTCGGTGTCTGCGCAGGGAGAAACAAACCCTGCACTATCTATGGGATTGTGCCGGAGATCGCCTGCCCGCCACTGGCGGGATAACTACCCGATGTGCGTTCTCATGACGGATCCCCTCAGCGGCTCGAGCCGTTCCGGCGCGGGGGGTACAGGTCCAGCCGCAACAGCCCGGGCGGATATGGCATGGTGTGAACCTGTTCGTTACAGTAGACTATAGTATTCAGCAGGTATGGATAAATCTCCGGAGTCATTCATGTGTCTTGGTATTCCCATGCGTATCCTCGAAATTGATGGCTTCAATGCACGTTGCGAGGCAAAGGGGGTGGAACGTGATGTCAGCTTGTTCATGCTGCAGGGTGAGGACTTGTCAGCGAATGATTATGTGGTCGTGCATGTAGGCTATGCCATACAGAAGATTACCCCCAGCGAGGCGCAATCAGCGTGGGAACTCTATGATCAGATGCTGGCCTCGGAGCAGCGCGAGGAAGCCTGAGAGGTCCCATGCATGAACTGTCTCTCTGCCAGGCATTGATCGATCAGGTTGAGCGCATCGCGCATGAGCAGGGAGCGGTCGGCGTGGCGACGATTACGGTTGGAATCGGCTCGCTTTCCGGTGTTGAGCCACTGCTTCTGCAGCAGGCCTATCCCCTGGCCTGTGCAGGGACGATAGCCGAAGCTGCGGAACTGCATATCCGCAACCTGCCGGTACGCGTGCGCTGCCGCACCTGTGGCGTGGAATCGGATGCCGTACCCAATCGCCTGATCTGTGCGGCATGCGGCGACTGGCACACGGATCTGGTCAGTGGTGATGAAATGCTGCTGGAGCGCGTAGAACTGGAAATGGCAAGTGAACACGGGTTCCGGCGACAAACCGGACCGGTAATGGAGTAAGCCTAATGTGTGAAACCTGCGGCTGTAATATAACCCATGGTAATGATTTCCTGATCAAGCCCGGGGGCAAACTCTCCAGGGTGGAAACAGGGACCAGGGCGGTTACTGTCCTCAAGGGACTGCTGGACGAAAATGATCACATGGCGGCGCACAATCGCGAGCATCTCGATCGCCAGGGGGTACTGGCACTCAATCTGATGTCCTCGCCAGGTTCCGGCAAAACGGCTCTGCTGGAGGCAACCATCGATGCACTGAAGGAAGAGTTCGGCATCGCGGTGGTGGAGGGTGACCTGGAGACGGAAAACGATGCGCAACGAATCCGCGCGCGGGGAGTGGAGGCCGTGCAGATCTCTACCGGCAGCGCCTGCCATCTGGACGCACACATGGTGCACAATGCCCTGCACGGACTGGATCTTGAATCGATCGATATCCTGTTTGTGGAGAATGTGGGCAATCTTGTTTGTCCCGCCAGTTTCGATCTGGGTCAGCATCGCAACATAACCCTGCTTTCGGTCCCGGAGGGTGACGATAAACCGGCGAAATATCCGGTGATGTTCCGCGCCGCGGACCTGGTGCTGATCAGCAAGACCGATCTGCTGCCCTGGCTGGATGACTTCGTGCCGGACAGGGCCAGACAGTGCCTGCGTGAACTGGCCAGTACCGCGCCGGTATTCGAGATCTCATCCCGGCGTGATAGCGGTCTTGATCAATGGTTCGACTGGCTGCGCGCTGAGGTCGAGGCGCAGCGGGGCAGGCGGGAGCAGGGAGAGACCCTGCGCCCGTCCATACAGCCCGACGGGTTGCGTCTGCACGGCGAGGTTTGACCCGGCGGATACGCTCTCACCCTTCCGAGTGACGGGACAATGACTGCGAACGCGAAGATATGGCTGGAGAGAATACGGGATCTTTCACTGCCGGAGCGGGTGAAGATCATGAATGTCTGCGGCGGACACGAACGCTCCATCACCATGTCCGGTCTGCGGGGTGCGCTGCCGGCAGAGATTGAACTGGTTCCCGGACCGGGTTGTCCGGTGTGCATCTGTCCGGAGGAGGATGTCTACGAGGCAATACAGCTGGCCCTGAACGAGGACATTATCCTGGTTGCCTTCGGCGATATGCTGCGGGTGCCGGTGAATGTTCCCCGTTGCGAGGCGCGTTCGCTGGAGCAGGCAAGGGCCCGGGGCGCTGATATTCGGCCGGTAGCCACGCCCATGGAGGTGGTTCAAATTGCCCGGGATCATCCGGATCGACCGGTTGTGTTCTTCGCCGCCGGTTTCGAGACCACGACCGCGCCGGTGGCGGCGATGCTGGTGGAGGGTGTGCCGGAGAACCTGCTGGTATTGTTGTCGGGCCGTCTGACCTGGCCGGCGGTGGCCATGTTGCTGGATTCCGGAAAACCCGGTTTTGATGCACTGGTGGCGCCGGGGCACGTTTCCACCGTGATGGGCCCGGAGGAATGGGAATTCGTCGTCGATCGGCACGGGATCCCTGCCGCGGTCGCCGGTTTTACGCCGGAAAGCCTGCTGGCCGCCATGTATTCCGTATTGCGACAACTGCGCGAGGGCAGGTATTTCCTCGACAACTGTTACCCGGATCTCGTACGAAGCGGTGGTAACCCGCTCGCGCAGCAGCACCTTGGCGAGGCCATGCAGGTGGTCGATGCCAACTGGCGCGGCGTGGGTGTGATACCGGCCTCCGGTTATGTGATCCGGGACCGCTACCGCGCCCATGATGCGCGGCTGCGATTCCCGTCCTATGCGGACGATTCGCGCAAGCGCGCGGGAGAGATGCCACCGGGCTGTGATTGCGCGCAGGTGGTGCTGGGCAAGATCTATCCGAACGAATGTCGTCTGTATGGCGCTGGCTGCAATCCACGTAATCCGATCGGGCCCTGTATGGTCTCTGACGAGGGGGCGTGTCGAATCTGGTGGGCCGGTGGTGTACGCGAGCCCGCATCGGCGCAAAGGCGGACCGGGGCTGATGCCTGATTCCGTGTTGCGGCCCTGCGGTTACCTGGTGTGCCGGGCTTTCCCGCCGAGCGGGTTCGGGTGTGGCCGGGAACGCTTTTCAGAAGTTCAGTAACTGATTGCCCCCAGCACCTTTCGCTGAATAAGCAGTACATCCCCCAGATTGAAGGCACCGTCAGGCGCTGGTACGCCAGCAGACAGCGGCGCTACATCGCCATGGGATTCCTGAGTCGGGCTCAGGCTTGCCTGGTCACCGAGTACCCGGTAACCCAGCATGATGTCGGCAAGATCGACGCTGCCATCCAGATTGATGTCCCCATCCGACCTCGGGGCCGCCCCGGTGCCGTCTCTCAGTATCAGTCCGGGATCGGTGGTTGACAGGCCGCTGAGTGCAGCGTTGGTATAAACCGTATTTCCGTCCGTAAGGGCCGTGATGCCGAGTATCGCCAATGAGGCATCATTGTTGATCTCCGCAGCGACGGCATCTGCAACCTGCTCCAGGTCAAGGGTATCCGTGGTTGCGATGGAGAGGGGCACACCCTCCACCGTAAAGAATACCGCACCACCCGCTGTGTCACCGAAGATTTGCAGCCAGGACTCCGTTGTACACACCGCGCTGCAGCCATCCCCGCCTGTCAGGTTGCCGTCGTCACACTGCTCCGCGCCCGTCAGTATCGCATCTCCGCATATCGCGGCAGTACCGTCGAGGAACAGCATCCAGATCGCGCCCCGGTCCGTCCCCCCGTCATCGTCGAACAACGCGTTGGCTGCCAGGTCCGGCAGGCCGTCCCCGTCCAGGTCACCGGGCGATGCGATCCCGTTACTGAACGCATCACCGTCGTCCAGTACACCTGTGAAGCCCCCCGTGGTATCGCTGATCTTCTGATGGGCCTTCACCGTACCGTCCGTATTGAGGAACAGCACCCAGAGCGCACCCCGGGTAGAGCCGCCGTCATCGTCCCCCCGGGCACCGGTTGCCAGATCCAGCATGCCGTCTCCGTCCAGGTCGCCGAGCGGGGCGATACTGTTGCCGAAATTGTCAAAGTCATCCAGCACGCCCGTGAATCCACCCGTGGTGTCACTGATCTTCTGGTGGGCCTTCACCGTACCGTCCGCGTTGAGGAAGAGCACCCAGAGCGCGCCCCGGGCGGTGCCGCCGTCATCGTCCCCCCGGGCACCGGCTGCCACGTCCTCCACGCCATCGCCGTCCTGGTCGCCGAGCGAGGCGACACTCCATCCGAAATAATCGCTGTCATCCAGTGCGCCTGTGAAGCCCCCCGTGGTGTCGCTGATCTTCTGGTGGGCCTTCACCGTACCGTCCGCATTGAGGAACAGCACCCAGAGCGCGCCCCGGTCCGAGCCGGGAACAGAGTCTGCTGGTGCACACTCCACCACCTCCGGCACGACGTCCACGTCCAGGTCGCCGGGTGATGAGACGCTGGAGCCGAGATGGTCGGCATCGGCGAGCGTGCGCGTGAATCGCCCCGGGGGATCGCTG
>JARFQV010000202.1 GCA_029287615.1 Pseudomonadota bacterium
GTGCGCGGCCCCAGTTATACACACGCCATCGCCGTCATGGAAAAACTGGCCGTGGGTGTCAATATTGCAGACATCGCCGGTCTGATGGTGTCGTTGCACACCTATCCACCGGAAATCGAGAGGTAGTCCCATGAGCCTCAAGGACCTGGTTTCACCCTTTTTCGTCTGGCAACGCGCCTTTGAAAAACCCTACACCGTGGGATTGCGCCCTATCGAGGAGCGCCCCGGCGCCCCGGCCTACCGCGGCTTTCACATCAATATGAGCGATGACTGCGTGGGTTGCGGCAGTTGTTATACCATCTGCCAGAACCACGCGATCGACATGGTGAAGGTCGAGGGTCTGGAGGCGCGCAGTGGCGACAGCGGGCTGAGACCGCGTTTCGACTACGGTCGCTGCTGCTGGTGCGGCCTGTGCATCGATATCTGCACGGCCGGTTCGCTGCGCATGAGCAACGAGTATGCCTGGTTTACCACGGATCCGGATGAATTCCGTTTTGTCGCCGGTGTCGAGAACAAGAGTTGGCAGGGCAGTACGGCAGGCTACCATCGCCACCCGGATTATCACCTGTTTCCGCCCCGGCGCGTGGAGATGGAGATGCTCGGGCCCGGGGAAAGCGTTTCCTCTTTCACCGAGGTGGTCAAGGGATACAGCGAAGAACAGGCGAAACAGGAGGCCGACCGCTGCGTGGAATGCGGAATCTGTGTCGCCACCTGTCCAGCGCACATGGATGTACCTGACTACATCCGCAGTATTCGCGACGGCGATTACGAGAAGGGCCTGCAACTCATGTATCGCACCAATCCCTTCCCGGCGACCTGCGGTCGTATCTGCACGCGGCGCTGCGAGTCGGTGTGTCCGGTGGGCATCCAGGGCGAGCCGGTGGCCATCCGCTGGCTGAAACGCTTCATCGTCGACCAGGTGGAGGATTCGGACTATGCGCGTATCCTGCCCGAGGTGGCGGACGACACCGGCAAGCGCGTGGCGATTGTCGGGGCCGGCCCCGGCGGATTGAGTACGGCCTACTACCTGCGGCTCAAGGGACATGCCGTGAGCGTGTTCGAGGCCCAGTCCCGGCCCGGCGGCATGCTGCGCTATGGTGTGCCCGGCTACCGGTTGCCAGACGAGGCCCTGGACAAGGATATCGAGTACATCCGCTCGCTGGGTGTCGAGATACACCTCAACCACAGTGTTGGCAGGGAGACGGCATTCACCAGCCTGCTGGAGGACTATGATGCGGTGTTCGTCTCCACGGGTCTGAACGTGCCTTCTAAAATGCGTATCCAGGGTGAGGACCATCCGCGCGCGATGGCCGGACTGACACTGCTCGATGATGTCGCCAATGGCAGGGATCCGCAGATCGGGGGCAGTGTCGCCGTGATCGGCGGCGGTAATGTGGCGATGGATGCCGCCCGGGTATCACGCAGGCTCGGTGCGGAGGTCACCGTACTCTACCGCCGGCGTATCGAGGATATGCCGGCCGATACCGAGGAGATCGAGGAATCGCAGGCAGAGGGTTGTACCTTCGTGACCCAGGCGATCCCGCTCGAGGCCATGGACGCAGAACAGGAAGGCAAGGTAGTGCTGAAGTGGGGAGAGGCGGAGATGGTGCCGGATCCCGGGGGAGGGCGGCCGAGGCCCGTGCTGCAGGAGGACCGCATGCATCTGGACACCTTCGACACCATCATCTCCGCCATCGGACAGGGTAGCAATCTCGACTATATTCCTGCCGGGATCGCCGACCAGTTGCAGATCAAGTGGGGCAAGTTCATCCCTGGTGATTACCAGCAGATGGTGGTGCAAAAGCTGTTTGTCGGCGGCGATGTGGCCAATGCGACCGCCGATGCGATCAGCGCCATCGAGGACGGCCATCACGCCGCGCGTGGCATTGACCGTTTCCTCAGTACCGGTCAGCGCAGCTGACTGTTGAAATCCCGCGTTGCGACCGTCTCTGCGGCGCGGCTATAGCAAGAGGTTTTGAGTCATGAATACAGTGGACGAGATTCTCGATTATGCCATCGACCAGGAACAGCAGGCTGCCGACTTCTATGCCGATATGGCGAAACGATCGGAAAAAAGCGGCATGAAGGAAATCTTCCAGGAGTTCTCCCGCGAGGAAGAACGGCACCGTGACAAGCTGCTCGATGTGAAACGCGGTGAGCAGGAACTTACCGCTCACCAGCAAGTTCTCGATCTCAAGATCACGGACTATCTGGTCGAGGTCGAGACCACCGAAAACATCAGTTACCAGGACGCCCTGATCATTGCCATGAAACGCGAACGGGCCGCCTTCCGGCTGTATTCCGATTTGGCGGAAAAGGTCAGCGAGGGGGATCTGCGGGAAGTGTTCCTGGGACTGGCCAAGGAAGAGGCGAAGCACAAGCTGTTTTTCGAATCGGAGTACGACGACAGGATCCTGCAGGAGAACTGAGTGGATCGAACCGGAACGGAACCGATACCGGTTCGGGTCCGGTAGTCCCGTCGCCTGGTGTTTCCGAATCCGGCTCAGTAGGTCTCGCAGACGGCAAACAATGCCTCTACCGATTCCGGATTTGCGGAAAAACGGCAGGCAACCTCGCGCTTGTGTTCAAAGTACTTCCCGGTGTAGTGACCGGTTGACTCGCTGATAGCCAGCCAGACCGGTGTTTGCGCACCGGCGTCCGGTGATTCATGTCCCCCGAATCCCAGGTCATTGCTCAGGGTGGAGTCGACATCACCCGGGTGACAGGCGTTTACCGCAATGCCGTGGGCTTGCAGACGCCGGGCAAAGGCGCACGAGAGCATTCTGTCTGCCTGTTTGGATTGACGGTATGCGGCATCGTTATCGTACGGCCGTTTTTCGAACTCCAGGTCTCCCAGAGCCAGTCCGCCAGCCCAGTAGCTGGCCACGTTGATGATGCGTGCTGCAGAACCCTGCCCGAGATGATCGGTAAAGGCATTGATCGTCCAGAAATACCCCAGAACATTGGTCGCGAACTGCATTTCGATGCCTTGCGGGGTAAGCGTGCGATGGCGCGGTGCAATAGCTGCGTTATTCACCAGTATGTCCAGCGGGCCTTCCCAGTTCTGCCCCAGCGCGTCAATGGAAGCGCGGTTCGACAGGTCGGCAAGTACATAGCGAACCCGTGGATTTCCGGTTGCCCGTGATATGCCCTCTGCGCAACGGGCTGCCTTGTCCCCGTCCCGGCATACCAGTACCACTTCGTGCCCGGGAGTCGCGGCAATCTGGCGGGCGATAGCCATGCCGATGGCGCCGTTCGCACCGGTCACTGCGGCTACACGTGCGCGATTTTCCTCTTTTGCGATCATGTCGAGCGACGGTACCTGGATTGTATGAAAGAAGAGCAGGTCGGGTCAGCACCAACCATGCACGTCGGCGATACTGCCTCAGCCGAATATTGGCTTCCTGCGCAAGCCACTTACAACTGGTCCTGGATAGGCAATAATCCGTAGAAAAAGTCTGCGATACGCTGGCCAGGATGGCGCGCCGGCTGACGATGGACAATCCCGGCGGCAGAACTCCAGACGAGCTGCTCCTCATCATTCAGGGTAACGCGCCAGGCGTTCTCCGGACCCATGTCCTGTTCCACCAGTTCGGCTATTTCCCCTGCGAGCCCTGGAGCAGAAATCAGCAATCCCATTTCAGTGTTCAGATGGAAAGAGCGGGGATCCATGTTCAGGGAGCCGATATAGACAATTTCGCGGTCGATGACGAAGGTCTTGGTGTGCAGGGAAACGAACCTGCCGTGCATGCCGGGAGCGAGCACGTCCGTGGTATCGGAGGGATCACCACGGTATTCGTAGAGTTCCACGCCTGCCTTCAGTAGTTTTCTCCGCCACGGGCGATAGCCACTATTCACGATGGTGTGGTTGGTGGATGCCAGGGAGTTGGTCAAAACGCAAACGCGGACCCCGCGCCCGGCAAGGCCGCGCAGTTTCTCCAGGAATACGTCGCTGGGTATGAAATACGGGGAGACAATCAACAGCTCCTGGCTGATATCGGAATCCAGGTCCTCGAGCTGGTCGATCTTGCGCACGCCGGTTCCCGCAACAACCCCGCTTGGCGGATCATCAAAGGCGACCCAAACATCCCCGTTGTAGGTATTCTCGATGAATTGCTTCAGGTACCCGGCGGGATCAGGCAGTGGTGCGAGCAAGCCTGCATGCAGGAGCGTTTCCGAGGCGGCCAGTTCCCGCTTTCTTTCCAGCAGGACATCCGTGAGAGGGACCGGTCTGCTGCTGCCGGCAGCAAAGGCCCCGGCAGACATCGTCCAGTCGTCATTCCAGTAGAGATCGAAGGTGTCGGTGAGCTGGCGCACGACGGGACCGGCGACCGCCACTTCGAGATCGCGGAAATTATACTTTTTACTGAGTCCAAAATAGGCGTTACCGATATTACGCCCTCCGGTTATCGCGATCTGGCCGTCGATCACACTGAGTTTGTTGTGCATTCGACGGTTCAGGCGCTCTGGGTAGCCGATTAATTCAAGGCCTTGCTGGATCAGGCTGCCACGCTTGTGCCAGGGATTGAACACACGAATCTCGATATTCGGATGCCTGTTCCAGGCGGATATCTCCTGGTCGCGTCCCGTTACGAATGCATCATCGACCAGGATACGAATGCGTACCCCTCGCTCTGCCGCGCGTATGATGTGCAGGCCGAGCAGCTTGCTGCTTTCATCCTTGTCGATCAGGTAGTACTGCACATCGATGGATTCTTGCGCAAGGTCGATCAGCACAAGACGCCAGCGCAGGGCTTCCTGGTTATCGGGCAAGGGGAGGAAACTCGAGTCACCGGCAGCGGCCGATTGAGCCGCCTGCACGGCGAAGTCGTGCAGTGCACCGGATTCCGCCGGCGGCAGGGCATAATTTTCTTTCTTGCCGGTGTCCGGCTGCAACCGGTGTGTTGCGCATGCGCTCAACAGGGTGATGACTGCCAGCAGGAAGAGCAGGTATGCAGGGCAATACTGATTCGGGCGGGACATCATATTACGAACTTCGGTGAGAAGCGCTAATGTAACCGAAACCGGGGCGCTTGTCTGCACCGGAACGAATCAATG
>JARFQV010000230.1 GCA_029287615.1 Pseudomonadota bacterium
AGAACAGCTGCTTTCCAGGGCTCAACAGTCGCTGGATGATTTCAGGTTGCTGACGCCAGAAGGAGATAATGCCTATGGCTACTATCGTGCTGTCCTTTTGCTGGACCCTGTCAATGATGATGCTTATGAAGGTATTCAGGATATTGTCGATCGCTATATAACACTCGTGAGGAAAGCTGCTGACCAGCATGAATATGCCAGGGCCAGCCGATACATCACCCGTGGGCTCAGCATTCAACCGACAAATCGTGAGTTACTGTCGCTACAGGACAGTATTGATCGCGCTATACAAAGTGCGTCTGCCGATAAGACCACTGTGACACATGCTGAAGGCACTTCACTCGAGACAACAGACCCAGGCGACCTGCCCGTAGAGGATAGCCTGATACAGGGAATCAAAACCTTCTTTCAAAACCGAAAAGCCGAGGCCGAAAGCGGTGTGGTGTATACGCCAGCCGGCTGGGATGACTGATCCCCTGGAGTGTCCTGCTTGCAAGCCAGGGATGTGTACCCAGTGGCTGGTGAAGCCGGTATGCAGTACACTTATAGTTACGAATTTCAACTCGTTAGTAGACCATGCAAAATCCTTCGATCAACAGCTGAAAACAGCTCAGTGTGTAGAGCGTCCAACAGCAGGTTAACTGATAGATATTATTTATGGCGGGACCGATACCACTCGTTCCCGGGTGGGGCGTCGAATGAGGTGGTCTGCTCAGGATCCAGGGCAGCCTCGTTCGATCTGATGAGATTGCATCTCAGATATCCCGACAGCCTGAAAGCAGTGACAGGATGATCAAGTAGTTGACTGGCTTCCAGATCCTGGGCCATGGTAAGTCTCTATGTACATTACACACAGGGAAATAATTAAGTTTACATACTCCACTTTTTAAATAAGTGAATTATAATATTGGTTAGGAGATATGCTTAAAAAGAACATGGAAAAGATGATCGATTGCCGTTTGCATGACCCGCTGTGGTGGTTCTTGGCAGCCTTTCTGGCTATTAACATTCTCTCGGGTTGTGCCATCGACCAGGTCCATTCCACGGCACACCATTCAAACGTGACCCTGGAGAGTGGTGATCTTGAAACCCATGGTGTGGCCTTCATAACCCCGTCTACTGTGACCGGGCAGGAAGAGGACAAGCAGACACTGGCATTCATTTTCGCCGAGGTCATCAATGAGGAAAGCCCCGATATAAAAGTTGTGTCATTGGCACAGACGCTGAGTGCTATCAACAAGGCAGGTCTCGCTGATAGTTATAAGGCCATGTATATCGATTACGGGGATACCGGCATTTTCAGACATGACATACTGAAACAAGTCGGTGAAGCAACCGGTGTTCGCTATCTGGCCCAGTTGCAACTTTCCGATTTCGTTCAGGATTCAAGAGGCCGTTTCAGCGCATTTGGCCTTCGACTGGTTCAGACCAAGGAAGCTAACATCAGGGTGTTCATGCAAATCTGGGACAGTGAAGATGGATCTATTGTCTGGGAAGGAACGGAGGAAGTTACCTATGCCTGGGAGAGTGGCACCGCAGAGCCGGTTACCTTCAGGGTTATTGTCGAGGAAACAGCCCAAAACCTGATCGGCCTGCTGCCATAGCAGGTAAACCCAGATGCCGGCCAGTTATGTTCTGATTGAGAAACATGAGCACTGTATTAGCTATCAAGACATGAGGCTATGGATTGCATGAGGCGTGGCTGCAGGGTCTTGAGAAAGAGCCAGAAAACGAATTTGACGAACCTGAATTGATCTCACCGAGCAATGCAAGACAGCTAAGAAGGGTCTAATTAGTTCATATTCCGTCATTCCGGCGCATGCCGGAATCCAGTAACAGATTGAAAATAAATATCTGGATGACTCGCTACGCTCGCCCTGTGGGCCGCCCTCCGGGCGTTCAACGCGCTGTGCGCTGTTGTCCGGGTCGCCGCTCGGCAATTGCTCCTGTATTGCCCTACCGCCTGCATCCCTGTAGGCGTGCGCCTCGCCCGGAGTGACGAACTAATCAGTTTCCCTAACAAATTGAATATTGCCTTGGTAGGAATATTCAGGATAGTAGCTATATACCCAAGACTTCTAACCGCCCAGAGTGTTTTTTTGTCTTACCGGCTATGCTGATGCACTGGTTGAAGCGGCCAGGCGTGAGCAGTTTATGAGGCGGTGTCCGGTATGACCGAGGACGTGTCAGCTTGATCTGGAAAATAATATGACGGTACCCGCCATCATCCCTGGAACAGGAACGCTGCGCTGGCTGCTGGTATTGCTGGTTATTGTTGCCGGTACCACGGGCATGGCGGTCGCAAAACCTCCGCCACCGGGTGCCACTATTGCACCCATGCTGGATAAAGTACTGCCAGCGGTGGTCAACATCTCAACCCGGACGCGGACAAAAGTGATGCGTCATCCACTGCTGGATGATCCATTCTTCGGGCGCTTCTTCGATTTTCATGGCGGCCAGCAGCGCGAACGCCAGAAGCAAAGCCTCGGGTCGGGGGTAATCGTAAATGCCGCCAGGGGTTACATCCTGACCAATCATCACGTCATCGAGGGAGCCGACGAGATCACAATTACGTTGCGTGACCAGCGCCAGTTCACGGCCGAGCTGGTTGGCAGCGATCCGGAGGTTGATCTGGCGCTGGTACGCATCAGGGCAAAGGACCTGGTGGCCTTACCCATAGCAGATTCTGACGAGGTACGCGTGGGCGATTTCGTGGTTGCAATCGGCAGCCCGTTCGGGCTTGGCCAGACGGTCACTTATGGCATTGTCAGTGCGCTGGGGCGGTCTGGTCTGGGGATCGAAGGCTATGAAGATTTCATCCAGACCGATGCCTCGATCAATCCTGGCAACTCAGGCGGTCCGCTGGTGAATATGAATGGGGAACTGGTTGGCGTGAACACTGCCATTGTCGGGCCGTCCGGCGGGAACATCGGTATCGGTTTCGCGATTCCCGGCAATATGGCAAGCACCATCATGGAGCATTTGTCCGAGCACGGTGAGGTCAGGCGCGGTCAGCTCGGCCTTGTGGTCCAGGATCTGACCCCCGGGCTGGCGCAGGCCTTCGATCTCCATCAGCGTGGAGGGGCGGTGGTTGCACAGGTTACCCCCGGGTCTGCCGCAGAAAAGGCGGGTCTGCGCAGTGGTGATGTCATTGTCAGTATCGATGGTCGTGCTGTAACCGGTTCCAGCGATTTACGCAATGCCGTTGGTCTGCTGCGCGTGGGCACGCGCATCAAGCTTGGTGTGCTGCGCAAGGGCAAGCTCAAGACGCTACATGCCGTGATTGCGGACCCAATGGCGAGCAGTATGTCTGCTGAAACCGTGAGCAAGCACCTCTCCGGTGCCAAACTGGGTCCCGTGGTCGATAATCATCCCCTCGCGGGACAGGTAGCCGGCGTGCAGGTGCTGGAGGTTGAACGTGGCAGTCCGGCATGGTCGGCCGGTTTGCGCGTTGACGATCTTATTGTCTCGGTCAACCAGCGGCCGGTGGCATCGATCGATGATGTGATGGCGGCGGCCAGACGCAATACCGATGCGATACTACTGAACATCCGCCGTGGAAACAGTGCCATGTTTGTCGTAATACGATAGCCACGGGATGTGCCAACCGCCAGCGTTGCGCCGCGGTACATGCTTAGTGAGGGCATACACGAGGGGGCTACCTACTCCTTGATACCAATGTCATAAGCATGAGTTTTTCATGCAGATGGCTGGCAGTAACGACTGGGTCCGGGAGCAGGGACTATTCTACCGATTCGCCCTTTACACGTACTGCGAGCACATCACAGGGTGCCCCGTGCAGAACCGCGTTGGCCGTTGAGCCTAGTAATCTTTGTATGCCTTCCCTTCCGTGGCTACCGACCACAATGAGATCCGTGTTCAGTTCTTTAGCAAGTCGAAGGATCTCACGTCGGGTGCTGCCTTGACTGACAAAACATTCTGATTTCTTCAGTCCCAGTTTTACTGCCAGCTCCTCAAGGCGCAGTCTGGACTGTTTTATCAGTTCCTGTTCGAACTCCAGTTCCTGCGGCAGAATCAGATCATTGGAAAGATCCATCTGCGTGAATTCCACCACGTGTACCAGGCTGAGTCGCGCCTTGAATGCCTGACACATCTCTACTGCCTGTCGTGCGACGCTATCCGTGACGCGCGTGAAATCTACGGCGAGCAGGATATGGGAATAGAAGGCCATGAAAAAGCTCCTTCCGGGTGGACCGTTTTTTTTGGATGTCAGAGCGTAACACGATCCGATTGCTGTGTAACAAGGATGCGGACTAAACTCTGACAGGGCATGTCGGAACACCGGTAAATGATTTCCAGAAGTTTCACCAACACAAAGGCTTGTTGCCCCCTGAAAAGGAGAGGCTGATGCTTTCTTTGTGGATAAAAATACCCTATACAATCTTTGTCTGTATTCTTGTGCCTGTTTACTGGATGGAGCGGGGGCCAGCGAATTTTCTCTGGATATCAGATGTCGCACTCCTGGCTATCGTGCCGGCGCTCTGGATGGAAAACCGTTTTTTGACAAGTATGATGGCAGTTGGCGCGTTGTTGCCAGAGCTTGCCTGGAACCTGGACTTTCTTCTCCGTTTGATTACGGGTATCGATGTGATCGGTCTCAATGCCACCGGTTACATGTTTGAATCCGCTTACACGCCACTGTTCAAATTCTTTTCATTGTTCCACGTGGTTTTGCTCCCGTTGTTGATCTGGATGATTTATCGGCTGGGCTATGACACGCGGGCGGTATATGCACAGACACTATTGATCTGGATTCTGCTTCCGGTCTGCTACCTGGCGACCGATCCGGAAAGGAACCTCAACTGGGTATTTGGTATCGGTAGTCCACCGCAAACATGGGTGTCCGGCCACTTGTACCTGGTGCTGCTAATGCTCGCGTACCCGTTACTGGTAATCATTCCTACCCATTTCATGCTCAAGGCT
>JARFQV010000275.1 GCA_029287615.1 Pseudomonadota bacterium
TTTCTGGAGATTTGAGGATATCTCCTGGTTTGACCGCCTGCCATATCGGGTAAAGAAGCGCTTCCCAAGAAAAATACTCATGCAGGGAAGTAGAATGAAATCGTTTTTAGCGGTAGCACAATCCCTGTACTGATACCGTCATCTTCGTATAGTGCGCAATCACTATAATATGTGTACCGGATTTCTATAGGCAGAAAACATCTGTATTCCGGTTTCCTGATAGTGTGATTGCATGCACCTGATATATATAATCAGTGTGATTCGCAACATTCAATGGCACTGTTCATGTCTGTTTGTGTCTGAAATTACATGTCGCGATCTATTCACTAATGTATGGCCGTATTTCTCCGGCAATAAATTCAGCCAGTTCGCTGGCGCCGCGTTCTGTCAGGTGGACATGGTCATTGAAATACTCTGAAACACCGGATAAATGCGTGGCGTCAACAACCGAGTCCGGCTTGATCTCCTGGTCTATGATTTCATAGATCTGATTGAATGCATCTACATGAGCATCGTGATCAAAGCCGTGAAAATGGTAAAAACAGCGTTCCCTGTCTTTTTCAGATAGGCCGGGAACGATAAGAGTGGCTTGTTTTGCGACAATCAGCTTTGCCCCGAACAGTTCTGCTGCGTTGCGGATAAGGCGCAGGTTTGTTCGGTATATTTCCAGGCCTCTCTTGTCATAATCAGATGTTAATGCTTTTTTTGCCTGTCCTACTTCACCCCCGACCCTGGTGGATAACCGGATTCTTGTTTTTGTCAACAATTGTGAAGGACGTATCAGGTTATCAATCCAGAGGGGTTCGTAGGTAACCGTCGATCTGCGTGTGGTATTTAGAGACCAGGAGCCATCTGGCAAGGTACGTCGGGTGGTGATGTTGTCGACATCGTCAAAATAATACATTTCATTCCAGCCATGATAGACAACAATAATGTCGGGAGAGAAGAAACGTATCCTGCTCCATAGTCTTCCAAAGGATTCAAAAGTGGTATAACCACCCAGGGCCGCATTTATAAAATCAACCCGGTGTCCGGTTGTCTTGTTGAGAATATCAGTTGCCTGCCATGGCCATGTATCCTCGTCTGCAAGGTTATGACCTGTTCCGGCAGTCGATGAGCCGCCCAGGAATACGACTCTTGTGACATCATCCGGTTTTTCTACTGAGATTTCGGGGGTCGAGATGAACCCATGAGAGTTAATTGACTTTTTTGGTTCAACCGAGAAAATACCTGGTCGTCCTCTTATCGCACTATAAGCATCAACGAACGCCCAGGTAGAAGCCGGGTTGACACCGATTTTCCTGCCAGTCAATGCCCAGAGATTCGTGTTATCCCTGGTGAGGCGAACGTATGCTTCGGCGGACAGAAACAGGACAAATGTGATCAATGCAACCACAATCGAGGTGAGTATGATCGCTTTTTTCCTGGTCAGATTCTGATATTGATCAGTCATTATCCGGGTCTCGAGCAGGTGACAATTGCCAGGGTATTACTCGGTACTTGATACGGATTCCAGATAACGCCTGATTTCCACCGGTGTCATGGGTATCCCGTTCAATGTATTTAAAAAATAGTAAAAATAGCGTCGACATTTATCAAGGAATCGTTTGAGGTCAGCCTCGCTCTGTACATAAGGGGTACCACCTGGATGGATGGACGGAGAGTGGAAGCTGAACACGAATATGCGAACACCATCCCGGACCAGGGTTTTGGTTATTCTCCGCATTTCCGGCTCGCTGTAGTCCTCGGGTGACAGTCGTATACGCTCCATCAGGCGGAGTCTGGCTACCAGACCTGACAGCCTTGATCTTCGCATCCAGGTCCTCGTCAGCCTGTTGTACAGCGGCGTCCCGCCCCTGTGTAAAACGCCTGCGTAGCCACCGGTTCCCGGTAACCCCAGCAATTTACGTTGTTTGCCAAACCAGTAGGGGTGGTTTGAATAACCTGAATAGTCAGGTCCGCCATCAGCGCTGAAATTTATCGGTACAGCTGGACTGATGTCCACCTCATAGTTCAATTCCTCAAGAATTTCGGCGGTATTCGGCCCGAAACCGTAGCGACCAGCCAGATAGGTAAGGGGGTGCATATCAAAGGACTCGATTATCTGCTCTGTCAGCAATCGTAACTTTTCGGTCTCCAGTTCTCTGGGCAGATTGCCGGGATAGGAATTAAACGCGTTGACAGTTTCCATGTGAGGTGGTGATACCCAGGGGTGCAGGTGTGCGCCAATCAGGGCGCGACCGGAATCCGCATAGGATTTCAGCGGTAATATGGCAGCTTCCTTCGAAGCGATGGGATAATCTATGACATAGTTCGGGACAATGTCGAATTCATCGAACAGGGACTGGGCCCTGCCAATATGCTGCATGTGCTCGACACCAGTGGAGTAGCGGTCATGAGGTCTGTTCCAGTCGAACTCCTCCTCGGTATGTATTACCACCGCGAGTATCGGTCTGGCTTCAGGTGGAAGGGATATTAACTCACGGTTCATCTGGATTATTCCCGGGGAGCTTCCTCAACGAGGGCAGGGAGTCCTGTTGCAGTTGACATTAATTCCGCGAGCGAGATCCGTACGTTGCGGGCACACTTGTGCGGCAATTACCATTCCGTGTTTTATACGCGTACTTGCAGGCATGCGGTATGCTCAGATGTCCAGCGCCACGAGTTCCGTGTAGAGATTGCTTATGTCAGATTCCGCCAGCGTATCGCTGCGATAAACCTTGTTGCGGTAGCCGGTGAGTTCAATGCCTGGTATTGGTCTTGCCGGAAGCAGGCGTGACTCCATTCTCGTGAACAGCAATCCGTGTCTTGAAAGCAGGTGACTCCCGAGTGAATTCCTGTATTTCAGGAAAATCCCGGCTTCACTCGCGGCAAGTATAAATGCTCCAGACACGCCTTTTAATCTGCATTTCTTCCAGACTACATGGCAGAAATTACCGGCTTGCCCGATTGCCAGGTGATTAAGCCAGGGTATATCCGCGTGGTCCCTGTATGCCTGTGCATCAACGGGTGACAGGACCTGGCAAAGTGCCCCGTGGTCGGTGATTACGCGTACACCGGATATGGCAGAAAACGGCCATATAAGGTTGGGCCATACAGTTTGCGCTTCATTCATCGGCCTGAATTTCAGGAATTGCAATGTCCTGGAAACCACCTCCGTCGGCGTGAGGTCGCTGAAATGAAACCCGGGTTGTTCAGTCAATGCCATAGCCAGACGCATGCTCTGTGAGCGGTGCTCGTCCAGTACACACCAGCTGGTGATGTTACAGAATGATTCCGGTTTGTCATGGACCGTATGTCTGGAATAGATGGCACCAATGCCGCCGACGATTCTCCCGTCGTCTCGCAGCAGGAATCCATTATTCGGCTTTTGTATTCCCCAGTCATGCATGAATGCCTTTGCCCAGTTTTCCGTGGTATGGCGCTGGCTCAGGTTTGCATTGAGGAATACGCAGAATTCATTGAGATCCTCGTCCCTGATCGGTTCAATCGATGGAAGACTCATGCGCGGCTACTTCTGTTATATGGCTGATCAATGATAACAAGCATATCGTATCTTATGACACACAGACACACTTTACTGTTCGGGTATGCTGTACGCTGTCGTAACAGGTAATGATGCGCGCCTGCATGTTTGGCTAACGGGATTGGCGAAAATTGCCGGCAATCCAGGCGGTAATATCCGGTAATGAGCTGTAATGCAGACACTCGCTATCTTCTATGTCCGGCAGACTCTCGGACAGCAAAACATTATATCCAACACCTGCTGAAAGACCAGCCATGACATCAGTATCCTTGTCACCAATCAGCACCGAATCAGGAAGCGCCAGATTGAAGTCCTTCCGGGCCTTCAGGATCATCCCCGGGTTCGGTTTGCGATCATAGGAGTCATACTTGTACTTGCCAAGGCCGGCAGTCGGGTGGAAGGGGCAGTAATACACCCGATCAATGTGTACATCATGCAACGAAAACTGGTCCAGCATCCATCCGGTTAGCCTGTCGTAGTCCCGCACAGTGTAGTAACCACGGGCGATTCCAGCCTGGTTCGTGATAATAATGATCCTGAACCCCAGGGTCAGGGCGCAGGCACATAAATCCATGATACCGGAGACAAACTCGAAATCCGCGATACGATGCACATAGTTTTTCTCGACATTTACCACGCCATCCCGATCGAGAAAGAGTGCCCTGTTCATCTGATCAGGCATGGACTATCGAAGTTGGTCAGGGTTTAGGGCCTGTAACAGATCTGCAACTTTTGCCGAACGTATCTGGTCATGCATGTCATATTCAGTGTCTGTAGGCAATTTGGCGTTAACTGTCATGCACTGTGCCCACCCCCCCCGGGGTTGAACTGACATGCCTGCCAGATAATCCGGACTGATAATCGCACAGGCATGCCCTGTCTCTAAGTAATATCATTCGAGTTAAATAAGCAGCAGATTATTCCGGCCTATTTGAGGGTCGATAAATACTGA
>JARFQV010000045.1 GCA_029287615.1 Pseudomonadota bacterium
GAATTGTTCGTCTCGTGGGCTCGGAGATGTGTATAAGAGACAGCGATTGGCCCTGGGGCCTGTTAACACCAGGCAGACGGTATTCTTGTGTCAGGGCCAGACCCGGTAGTTCCAGCCAGTGTTGCAGAGACACTGGCTGGATAGGCAGAACATCGCTGATCCGCCGTGAAACTCCATGCGTGCACTGTCCGGGTACTCAATCTGGTTGAATTTCGGCAAATGAATGGGCAACCCGGTGTATCTCACCGGAGGACATTCCCTTCTCTCGTTGAACATGTACTGTTGCCATCCCTGCTGCGTGAGCAGCATCCAGTTCACCGAGCACATCCGACAGGAAAACAATGCCGGCTGGTGGTTTGCCGATGGCTGCGCTGATCGTCACATAGCTGTCTGCCTCCAGCTTTGGTCCGGTCGTGGTATCGAAGAAGCCGCTGAAAAGGTCCGTCATGTCCCCAAAACAGCTGTACCTGAAAAACAGCTTTTGCGCATAGACAGAGCCGGATGAATAAATATAGACCGGTATACCTGCCTGATGCCATTGCCGTATATACCGGTATGCATCTTCATAGACATGTGCCTCATAATCGCCCTGTTCATAACCGGTCTTCCAGATCAAACCCTGCAATGCCTTCAGTTGTGTTTGTTTGTTATCCGCTTCCATCCAGGCCATACATTGATCGACAACCGCATCGATATCAGTCAATGATTCTGACACCTGGATCGCCTCAATCAACTCTGCCACATCATCGCGCCGGGCATGCTGCCGTACGAACCCCGGCAAATGGCTGGCAGCATAAGGAAATAATACGTCTTTGACAAAGCTGATCGAGCTTGTTGTGCCTTCAATATCGGTGAGAATAGCAGTCATTCAATTCTCTAATCGATTGAAACGATCAGCAATGTCTGATCCGGTAAAATGAGCAACCCAGCCTTCGGCATTGGTGAAGATACGGATGCAGGCAAATGATGGATTCGGGCCCATGTCAAACCAGTGCCTGGTACCGTCCGGTACGCTGATCAAGTCACCCTGCGCGCATAGTACTTCGTAAACCTTCTCGTTGACATGCAACGAAAACAAACCGCTTCCCGACACAAAAAAACGCACTTCATCATCGGTATGCGTATGTTCCTTCAGGAACTTTTGACGGAACTCATCCTTGTCCGGGTGATCCGGGCTTAAACTGATCACATCGACAGTTTTAAAACCACCCTCCTCCATAATGCGGTCGATATCAGCCCTGTAGGCAGTGATAACCGTCTCCTGATCCGCGCCTGCTTCAACATCCTGATCACAGGTCCATTGTTCAAAACGCACGTTTATTTCCTTCAGATGCCGTCCAATTTCTGATTGCACCCCGGTATCGATTATCGGTGAGACCGCATTGCTTTCAGCGAAAACCCTGAGATGACTCATGCCTGCATCCTTATTTCCAGTAAATGACATTCCAGCATATATTCAAGTGCTTCCAGATGACGCCAGCAATCATTCATTGCTGCTCCCCAGACATATAAACCATGACCCCGGATTATATAGGCACGCAGGTCATCGCGCTGGGCACAATAAGCATCTACGACTGCGGCCAGTGCAGGAATATCCTGGCTGTTTGTAAAGATCGGGATATGCAGCGTGGTTTCATGACTGCGAATACCGGTAAATGCCTTGGCGATTTCATAGCCTTCCAGTTCTAGCGCATCACATTGCGACAGGCAGCGGGAAATTACACAAGCCTGTTGCGAATGAGTATGCAATACCGCACCGCAATCCGGGAAGCGTTTGTACAATTGCGTATGTAACAAGGTTTCTGCCGAAGGCTTGCCGTCTGTCAGCGGCTGCCCGTCCAGGTCAACGGCCATCACGCCTGCTGTTTGCAAAGATCCCTTATCCATACCCGAACAGGTAATGGCAATGGCATGTTCATCCAGTCGCTGTGAGTAATTACTACTGGTTGCCGGTGACCATCCGCGTTGATAACAACGATGGCTGGCTGCCACAATGCCGCTGGCTGCTGCCAGCAGCTGCTGATCAAGTGTCATGCCAACACCTCTTGCACAGGTGTCTCAGCTGAGTGGTCTGTAGAGATACCAGGATCCCGCCCCTGTTGACGCATCATGATAACTGACATATTGCATCCGAACCGATGGTACGGCAATAGCGGCTCCTGTCGAGACAGGCCCAGGGGACTCAAGGCAGGCAACCGGTATGGCGTGGAACCGGAATGATTCAGGATCCGACTGCGCGAGCAGCGCTGCCGGCATGCAATCCGTTGCTAGTCGTCATCATCGTCCAGTTCCGCATCCCATCCGGCATCGCGGGCCCTTTGCAAGGCCACTTCCTGTATACGCAAATATTTTTCCCGCAGATCATCCGGTAGCTGGCTCACCCGAAAACCGTATTTTTCCCACTCCTGATTGACCTTCCCCCAGAGATCCTCGATACCCTGTGGCGCCCATCCCTCGCAGGTTTCGGATTCATCGATCAGACCGAATGCCCAGGCGTCACGGATGATCCTGCCAGTATCGGTCATACCACCATTGATATCCTTGTCGATCCCGACATAGCGCTTTGTCGCCTTTCCTCTGTTCATGCCGGTTGGAAACCTCTATGAGCCAGGACTGGTAAACAGTGTGGGCACTTTTTCAGACAGGTGTTGCTCATGATCGATGAGTGTAATTACATTCCCCTTAAGGATGTGCTTCACATACTGATCCGCGTTCGGATCCAGTGTCAGGCAGATGGTGCAGCACACGGCACCGCCCATTTGCGTGGACAGACATTCCTTCATGCCCGCCAGACGAGCCCTGGCCCTGTCATCAAAGTACGGATTGAAATCCCTGAATCGGTACTACTGTACCTCGTGGCGTCCATCGGATGCAAAACCGTGTACAGCGAACGGATCCACGATACCCTTGATGGCAATGGATACCAGTGAGGCAGCCTCACGGCTCAGTTGAGTATAGCTATCATGACGTCGACGGCTGCATTGCGATCGATCTCTTCGCCATCCCCGGCCGGGAACCTCGATTCGGGCCGGAAACAGCTTGAACCGTTCGATTCCCATGTACCAGGAAATGTTTTCGATGCCGTTGCAGGCATCTGAATTACACCCGTGCCGCCGAGGAACTGTACCTGAGCCAGCCCGCTGATTTTAATGCAAATCAGGCAGTTGCAGGGTCAGCCCGGCTTGCCGCTGTACGAGCAGATCAGCGAGCGCGGGTAAAGGCAGGATGGCAACAGACACCTGATGCAGACAGCAATACAGGTTGCTTCGATATATAGTTACTCCGTGTACACTGTCTCAATTCACCCTGTAGCGACCTGAAAGATGCCGAACAGCGATTCCAGCACCATTATCGATGTCGCCGTCGGCGTCATCTCGCGTAGTGATGGTCATATCCTGCTGGCCGAACGCCCGACCGGTAAGCCCTGGTCGGGTTACTGGGAATTTCCCGGTGGTAAATTCGAAATCGGCGAGAGCCCGGTCGAGGCACTGGCGCGGGAACTGCACGAGGAACTGGGAATCGAGCTGGACACTGCCTATCCCTGGATTACACGCCACTACACCTACCCCGAGCGAACCGTTCGCCTGCATATGTATCGGGTAGAGCGATGGCACGGTGAACCACACGGCCGCGAGACCCAGGACCTGTCCTGGGTAGACCCGCATGACATTAGTGTCTCTCCCCTGCTGCCGGCAAATCACGGCATCCTGCAGGCATTGAACCTGCCGCAGGTCTATGCCATCACCCATGCATCGAAATACGGTATCCCTGAATTCATGCAGCGCCTGCAAAATGCGCTCGATCATGGCGTGCGCCTGATCCAGGTACGCGAACGCAATATGAGCCCGGCACAGCTGGCTTCATTCGCTGACAAGATCGTATCACTGGCACATCGACATGATGCGATGGTTCTCATCAACGGCGACAGGAACATGGCCCTGGAATCCGGGGCTGACGGGGTGCACCTGCCGGCCGGACAACTGATGCAGTACCGCTCCCGACCCGATACCGGCCTGCTCGGAGCATCCTGCCACAACCGCGACGAACTTCTGCATGCCGCCCGGCTGGAGGCGGATTTCGCGGTACTCTCACCAGTTCTTCCGACCCAAAGCCATCCGGGTGAACCGAACCTGGGCTGGGAAACCTTTGCGCGGCTGTGCAGGGACCTGCCGATGCCTGTGTACGCCCTCGGCGGGATGCGAGTCGATCTGAAGGATACCGCCAGGCATCACAATGCCCACGGTGTGGCCCTGCTCAGCGGCATCTGGTAGACAAACTCCCCCGCCAGGATCGCCATCCCCCTGCTGTGGTGTACTGTTGCATTGTCTATACTCTGGTCAGGAGGGTGTTCCATCATGAAAGACGGCATCACCGCCCACTATACCCATGGCCAGTTGCTGGAGAGGATCATCGATGGCATGGCAGCCATCGGCAAGACACCCGGTACGGTCACCGTTGATGAGCTGGGACCGGTAGACGAATTTCATATCGGTGGCCGGGAGGCTTCAGAGGATTTTATCGGTCAGCTGCAATTGTCTGCGAAGGACCATGTCCTGGATATCGGCTGTGGCTTCGGCGGTACAGCCCGGTTCGTCGCCAGCCGGTTTGGCAGCCGGGTTACAGGTATCGACCTGACACCCGAATTCGTCTCCACCGGGCAGTGCCTGTGCGAATGGGTTGGCCTGTCCCGGCAGGTTGAACTGCATCAGGGTGATGCCACGGCTATGCCATTTCCCGATGAATGTTTTGACGCTGCCTTCATGCTGCACGTCGGAATGAATATCGCCGACAAGGCGGGCCTGTTTGCGGAAGTTCACCGCCTGTTAAAGCCAGGCGCCGTCTTTGGCGTGTATGATGTCATGCAGACCAGTGAGGAGCCGCTTGTCTACCCCGTACCCTGGGCCACCGCTCCGGAAAACAGCGCACTGGCCAGCCCGGGGCAATACGTGAGTACACTTGAGCGTAGCGGCTTCGAGATCATCAAGACACGGGACCGCCGGGAATTTGCATCCGATTTTTTTAGCCGTACCCGCAGAACCCTGGAGAAAAGCAGTGGCGCGCCACCACTGGGCGTTCACATCGCCATGGGTCATTCCGCACCGGTCAAGATCAGCAACATGGTGGAAAACATCGCCACCGGGCGTGTCTCGCCAGTGGAGATCATCGCGAATAAACAATGAACGGAGTACCTCCGGCACCGGTGACTTCCCGTGCCACACACCTCGCTGACAGACCCTGACCCGGATATCTCACCAGTCGGGACGATCACCTCGCCCCGCGGTGAGAAATACGGGCTAGGCGGCCACCTCCTCCAGCACTTCGTCCCTGCGCTGCAACACGGCATGACACAACGTCGTGTAGCTGGCGCCCACGTTCTCGAACATAGTCGCCACATCGAGACCGAGGTGATGAAATGTCTCGGCAAGCATACCGATTCGCTGCGGTATCCCTGCCAGATACGAATCACGCTGACCAACCGGCAGTTTCGACAACTCCTTTTTCAGACGGGAAATTCCGAATGCGATGTGGTCCTGTTCGTCGCCGAGTGGCACCTGCAGCGATTCACGGGTACCCGGGTCGGCCAGCGGCACGATGTTTTCGACCGCCTCGCTGCCGAGTGCCTCGACGCACAGATACATATCGACAAGAAAGTCCAGCCAGGACAGATTGCGAAAATGAGCGCGGATCATCGCCTCATGCTCCGCACTGATCACCGGGGATGTCTCCGTACCGAACTCCCGCATCCACCGATGCTGAATCTCTACATGTCTGCCTTCATCGCCGACCTGCCGGGCAAGCGCAAGTTTCGCCGCCAGATCCGGTGCGGTCGCGATCCGTTCGGCGCAGATCTCCATGATCAGGCGATCGACCTGGGTATAGAGCACCAGCAGACGCCCCATTGACTCACGATAATCTTCACTGGACGGTATGTTTGCCTTTGTCTTCATGGAATTTTCCTCCTCGGGTGTAGTACGCCCCAACTGGTATTGGTACGCCTGAGACTGGCACGGATGCCATCGTGGATGATCAGCCAGGGCTGTCCGTGCTCCTGTTCTTTTCTGCTGCGGACCGGAATAGTCGCAACGCTCATGGCTCGAACGTACTATCCTGTTGACCGTGATCTGCGCCAGATGTTCAGAGTCCAGCAGTCCGGCCACCTGATTCCGCAGGAGGGGACACCCTGTAGAGACAGCGATGGGTCTTGCAGCAATCCGGGTATATAATCCTGACTTGCGTAGTTTAAGCACAACCGCACGAACTTTGTGTATTCTCGCCGGGCATGGGCCGGCACAAAACAGCATGTGTAGTTCATTGAATTCAATTACTTTTAACCCCCATGCACGGAACAAGAGACTCCCTGTAGCTTACCGCCAGTCGACAGGGCGGGCCCATATCGATTAGAATATGCTAATTTTCTTGCGCGCAAACTGGATCTGACTGACAAGGGGGCACCTCACCCATGATTGACGTACGTGGCTTGGTAACAAACTGGGTGAGAATGTTGATGCCCTTCCTGGGATGGATTGGTGAAGTGCGAAAACCAGAGGTACTGCGTGCGGATATCACTGCCGGCGTCACGGTAGCGCTGGTACTGATACCGCAGTCAATGGCCTATGCCCAGCTCGCGGGTTTGCCCGTCTACTACGGCTTGTACGCCTCCTTTCTGCCCCCGATAATTGCCGCCTTCTTCGGGTCGTCACGACAGCTGGCCACCGGCCCCGTTGCCGTCGTCTCCCTCATGACCGCTGCCGCGCTGGAGCCGCTTGCTGCCGGGAATGCCGAGAGCTTCGTGGCGTACGCGGTACTGCTCGCGACCATGGTCGGTATCTTCCAGCTGGCCCTGGGACTGTTGCGACTGGGTGTACTCGTGGACTTCCTGTCACATCCGGTGGTGCTCGGTTTTACCAACGCCGGTGCCCTGATCATCGCCACCTCGCAACTGGGCAAGCTGTTCGGCGTCAGTGTAGAGAAGGCCGAACACCACTATGAAACGGTATGGAATACCATCCTCGCGGCGCTGGAAAGCTCCCATGTGGCGACACTGGGCATGGCCGCACTGGCCTTTGCCATCATGATCCTCCTGAAGCGCTATGCGCCCAGGATTCCCGGGGTGCTTACCGCCGTTGTGGTTACCACGCTGGTCTCATACTTTACCGCCTTCAAGGAGGCTGGCGGTAAAGTGGTCGGCACCATTCCGGAGGGATTGCCCGGTCTGGCGCTGCCGGAGTTCGATATGGTCGCGGTCAGCAGCCTGGTGACAACGGCGATCACCATATCGCTCATTGGCTTCATGGAGGCCATATCCATCGCCAAGGCCATGGCTGCGCGAACCAGGCAACGACTTGACGCGAACCAGGAACTGGTGGGACAAGGGCTGGGCAATGTATTCTCCGGCTTGTTTTCCGGATATCCCGTTTCCGGTTCGTTTTCACGTTCTGCGGTTAACATCAATGCAGGCGCGCTGACCGGTTTCTCTTCGGTGGTGACCGGCCTGGTGGTCGGAGTATCCCTGATCTGGCTGACACCTCTGCTGTATCATTTGCCCCAGGCGACCCTGGCCGCCGTGATCATCATGGCCGTCATCAACCTGATCAAGGTGAAGCCCATCATACATGCCTGGAAGGCGCAGCCTCATGATGGTGTGGTCGCGATTGTCACCTTTGTACTGACCCTGGTGGTTGCCCCGCATCTTGACCAGGGCATCCTGGCCGGTGTGATTCTGTCCCTCATCCTGTTCCTCTATCGCAGCATGCGGCCCCGCGTGGCGGTACTGTCACGCTTTAAAGATGGCACCATGCGGGACATCACAGTCCACAATCTGGAAACCTGCGAGAATATTGCCCTCATCCGCTTTGACGGATCGCTGTACTTTGCCAACGCCGGCTATTTCGAGTCCAGGATTCTGGAACTGGTTGCGGCCAATCCGAAACTGAAATATCTCATCGTCGATGGTGAGGCAATCAACCAGATCGACGCAACGGGTGAGGAGATTCTTCACCATCTCAACGACCGCCTGAAGGCGGTGAATATCGAGTTGCTCATTGCCCGCATGAAAAAACAGTTCGTCGATACACTCATACGCACCGGGTTGTACGAAAGTATCGGACCGGAACGCTTTTTCGCACGGATTACCAATGCCCTGGACTATGCCTGGTCGGGTCTGGAACCGGATCACGAGGCAACCTGCCCCCTGCGTACCGGCCAAAAGACTCCTGTCCTGAGCGGAAAAGACGCCGTGTAGCTGCCGGGCCCCGCAAGACCGGGAAACAGCGGGTATCAGCCCCTTTTCCACCAGCCCCTGTATTTCACCACGGGACGATGACCAGTCCTTGCCCCGTGGTGGAATGTACGGGTTATCTTCCTTGATCCTCCCTGATCGATTTCCTGAGCCATTGCCCCTCCAGGCTGTCTGCAGTACCGTTCCGGTCACTGCAATACACCGGGTTACACTGCGCGATTCCGGTCCGTGCACGATTATGCCTTCGTCAGGCCTGCATTGTGGCAGAATATTACAATCAGAACCCAGGAGACATTGCGATGACTCCATTCCGTCTTCCGGCCTTTATCAAGTTCCTGGTCGGTGCTCTGTTGCTGCAGGGAACCACGGCCCTGCTGGTCATGACTGCGCAGGATACGGATCTGCAAAAAAGCGGCTGGCTGGTGGTTGCCCTGGGCCTGCTGATCGGCGTGATTGCTGCCCTGTGGTTTTCCGCCATTGCCAGCCATGCCAGCCAGCATTCCCTGGTACGCGCCAGCGAAAAATTCAACCGGCAGCGCGACCGCATACGCCGGCAGGCGGAGAAGGAAAAAACCAGAGAGATCAGGGATAGCCACCGCCTGGTCCTGCGCGAATCAAAGCGCTCGCAGAACCGCGCCACGCTGAAGCTGGGCGCAGCGCTGGGCGCACTCGCCGGGCTGGGTGCATTGTTGTTTTTCACCCAGTTCATGACCCTGGGCCTGCTGGCCGTGTCCGTCACAGGCGGGGCCCTGCTGGGATACAGTTACAAGGCGCATCAGACCCCGGCAATTGACGCGCCAGCCGACGCCAATACCGGCAGCCTCACAGCGAAACCGGTTGAACAGGGACGGGTGCTGACCGGAGAAAAGCTGGTCTCGCCGGAAAAACCGGAATAGCGCACAGTGCAGGGCGTTTTCACTGGCTTTTGCCCTGCGGGCAAATTCAATTCCGCAGGACAGGCAGGCAAACCGGCTGGCTGCAACTGCCACGCAGGTCATTCCAGGCATGGGCGACAAGGGTGGTTCACAATCATGCAAGAAATGAATCCGGTCAAGAACAAGATTCATACCATGGCACTGCTGCTCATCTTGCTGATCAGTGGTTGCGATTCACCTGCACCTGCACTGTCTCCGCTTTCCGGTGATGCTATCATCCTGGCATTTGGAGACAGCCTTACCCATGGTAGCGGAGTTCAGCGCGAGCATAGTTATCCGGCGGTTCTGGAGAGCCTGACCGGACGTTCCGTTATCAACGCGGGTCTGCCTGGAGAACTCAGCAGGCAGGGCATGGCGCGCTTGCCGGGCCTGCTGGAAGACTACCGGCCGGATCTGTTGATTCTGTGTCATGGCGGAAACGATATTTTGCGCAAACTGAATCGAACCGTAACCCTGGATAACCTCAAGGCGATGGTCATGCAGGCGCAACAACGCGGTATCGAGGTTGTGCTGGTCGGGGTTCCCGAACTGAAGCTGTTTTCCAGCAAACCCGCGCCGCTCTATGATCGTCTCGCGGGTGATCTGGGGCTTGCCTATCTGCGCGATACGCTGCCTGTACTCGAACGCACCACATCGATGAAATCAGACCATGTGCATCTCAACGAGGAAGGCTACAATGCCCTGGCCCATGCCCTGTTCGATCTGCTGAAAGACCACGGTGCCCTGTAGGTGGGAAACGGCCGGTCGCCGCTTGCCACAGCGGGAGGGGGGCTTGTTGTCATAGGAGATGAACAGGGCGCTGCTTCATTGCCGGTAAAAGCTTCACATACACCCGGTGTCACGCACTCCCGCCGCTGAACCTCTGCTACCCACGAGCGGAATATACCCGGATTTGCGATACACTGGGATCTGTCTCCCCTGCTTCTGAAACAAGGAGTATTGGTCATAGCATGCAGGCATCGAAAGCAGTGCCGGGATTTCTGCCGGTCCTTGGCCTGTTATTCTCCGCAACGCTTTGGGGAATAAGCTGGTACCCACTGCGACTGCTGCAACAGCATGGTCTGGAAGGTCTGTGGGCGATTATTGCGAGCTACAGTGCAGCAATGCTGGCCGGGCTATGGCTTCTGTGGCGATATCGGGGAGAGATCGCCCGTGCACCGGGCTTTGTACTGGCACTGGCGCTGTCATCCGGGTGGTGTAACGCGGCCTTCATCATGGCGGTGCTGGATGGTACCGTGGTTCGCGTGATGTTGCTGTTTTACCTCTCACCCATCTGGACGGTGCTGCTGGGATGGCTGTTGCTGGGCGAAGCCATGTCCAGGCGTTCGCTGGCGATTTTTTCCATTGCCATGACCGGGGCTGTGATCATGTTATGGGATCCGGAGACCGGTTCCCTGCTACCCAGCGGTCACGCCGACTGGCTGGCACTCTCCTCCGGCCTTGCCTTCGCAGTCAGTAATGTACTGGTGCGCAGATTGCGCCAGACTTCATTGTTCCTGAAAGCGGCGTCGAACTGGGCGGGCGTGCTGGGCATCGCGATACTCTGGGTATGGTTTGCCGATCTGCCCCGACCCGAAGTCGTCAGTCATCTCTGGTGGTCTGCTGCAGCACTCGGTCTGGCAGGATTCGCGCTGGCAACCCTTTCATTGCAATACGGTGTAACACAGATGCCGGTACACCGCTCTGCGGTAATTCTGCTGTTTCAACTGGTAGTGGGCGCGCTGTCATCGCTTGCTCTTGCCAGTGAACGCATCGAGCCACGGGAATGGTTGGGCGGGTTGTTTGTGATTATGGCTGCATTGTTGTCCAGCCGAATTCGGGAGCCCGAGCCATGAAACTGGTATCAGGAATACATCACGTGAGCATTCTGGTCGGTGACACGGAGCGTTCACTGGGCTTTTACCGGAATATTCTCGGACTTGAGGTGGATCCATCCCGGCCGGACCTCGGCTATCCCGGCGCCTGGTTATGGGCCGGGCAGCAGCAAATTCATCTACTGGAACTGAAAACCGGTGAGAAACCTGACAGATTGGATATCCATGGCGGACGGGACCGGCATATGGCGTTGATGATCAACGACCTTGATACGCTGTCCGAGTCACTCGAGGTTGCGGGAGTTGCCTATACAAGAAGCCGTTCCGGGCGTCGGGCACTTTTTTTCCGGGATCCGGATGGCAATGCAATTGAATGTGTGGAGATGAAGCCCTGCGGGCCTGGTAGTTAACACGGGTCAAAACAAGGTCATAAGTCTAAAGCGAAGATAGTTGCTGCCGACCTCGGTCATGATACCTGGAAGCAGACGGCATCCAGGCAACACTGGGGGGCGTTATTACGATGGATGGGAACTCACGGCTATGTCAACATTGCCAGAAGGGACTCGACAACCAGCAAAAACCGGATTATCTGTATTGTGGTCATAACCGTGTGCTGGCTTATCGCTGTACCAATGGCCAGATGGACTTTATACCCGTACAGTCAACCAATGAAGCTGTACGGATTATCCAGGATGCAGACCAGCTAACCGGATTGTTCCTGGTCTCTGCCTGAAAATTCACCGAAACAAACCAGCGATAAAGGCGGTGACCTGAACCTGCAGGTCGCCGTTTTTTGTACCATACCAACCGGATCCATCGATTCCCTGGCAAGAGGGGGAACCTGATTTCGTTGTTGTAACGATCCGGTAACCCTTGCTTGGCAGGGTCTTCCATTCGCAGCCAGGCGCACCTTTTTCCCGGTAGCAATACCCCACCGGATACATGGGCACACTATGCTGCTCAGACAGTTCGGTGAGCAGGTTTTTTTCCACTAGGGCCTGTTAACACTACGCAAATCGCCGCG
>JARFQV010000079.1 GCA_029287615.1 Pseudomonadota bacterium
GCCTGCGCCGCTCGTCGATCTCCTGCCGGGTCTTGAGCATGATGCCTTCCAGATTTTGCAGGTCATTCTGGGTTGCCTGAAGATCGGCCTGGCTGGCGCCCGTGGAAATCTCCTGCTGTAACGCATCGCGGAGTTTCCTGAGCCCTTGATCCAGATTATCCCGGGTCTCCCTTGCCTTACCGAGCATATCCCGTTCCAGCTCGATCTGCTCTTCCAGAGCCGCCTTTCTTTCCAGAAAATCGACAACCGCCTGCTCCGCCTGCCGTGCCTGGATCGCTGTTTTCTCTGCATCCTGCCGCGCCTCGATCTGCTGCGCGGTTTCCGGTGCGGTTTCAACCGCTTCTTCCTGCGGGGTCGCGGGCTTCCCGGGCATACCTGGCAGGATCCCCGGTAAGGGAGAATCAGGCGGGGTCTCCGCCGCTTCTCCCCGGGTTTCGACAGACTCCACCGCTCCAGGCTGTTTATCCGGCGCATCAGGCAGGACGCCGGTCAACTGCTTAATGGCCTTCTGGTCCTTCCCGATCTTCTCTTCCAGGGCCTTTATCTGTATCTGTAGCGTCTTGGCACCCTGAAACGTGTTCTCGGACTGTTTCATGATCAGGGCATGCCGCTGCTCCAGTTTTTCAACTTCCACCGCAAATGCGGATTCATCAACCGATTCCCCGGCTGCCTTCCTGCGACCGAATTCCTTCTTCTTCTCTTCCAGATCCTGCTCCAGGCTTTGCTTTCGGCTGGTCAGGTCATCAAACATTTCCACCCGCTGCTCGAGTTCCTGCTGCAGCTGGACTAGCCTTTCCGTGTCGCTCCGGAGGGCCTCCTCCAGTCTCAGGAGGCGCTCGGCATTTTGGGTCTGATTCAGAGATTCATCGTCTGTCGAATCCTGACCTGACTTCAATATTTGCGGGTTCTCTGCCCCGGTAGCCTGTATCTCCGCATTGACAGGTACGGGAGACCCGTACAACACCACTCCTGCGATCGATACGAGCAAGCGGAGAGTGCCTGATCTCAGCAAACGTAATTCCATTACACCACCTCTGGCCACAATAGAAGCAAATCCTGTCTACAGTGTACTGCAACATCCCCGGGGTATCCCAAAACCGGTCCTGCCGGAAAACTCACTACGCGACACCCATATTCAGCCCGATCGAAAGCCGGACGTCCCGACTTCTGTTTTCGGATACTTCATGAACCAGATCCGGTGCAAAAAAGACATAATGCCCGGCAAGTGGCTGTACCCTGGTTATGGAATCTCCCGTATGTAACCGCAGATCTCCGGAACCCGCCGGCACCGAGAGGTAATAGACCCCGGAGAGACGTTCATCATCTTCATCGTGGTTATGCGGCAGTGTCACATGCCCCGGCTCCATACAGTTGAACCAGAAACCCTGGACCAGGCGTCGCTGCGGACAGTGCAGATAATCCGCGCCCAGTTCCCTGGCCCGATCAAGTACTGGCTCAAGTGAGGGCACGTAACATCTGTCGATATACAGGTTTTCATACCGCCCGGAGAAATGGTGCGTCCCGGTAAACCGGCCCGCATTCATCGCCTGTTTAAACTCGAAGATGATTGCGGAATTGATGGCATCCGCATTCTCCATGCAAGCCGTGAAATATGCCTGATGCAAGCTGTTTGACCTCGACTTCTATCCCGCCCGGCTGGATTCTGACTGAAAGATCGCTGGTTCGTGATACCAATCCGGGTATGGACGGGGCCTGCAAAGATACGGAGCCTTTTCACAGTACCGGTCCCGCCGCCAGGAAACTTTTGTTTCACATAGGCTACTATTATATATTCAGAAGCACTCAAATGCTGGAGCAACCGGTATCGTCGCCTGTCATACCGCCAAACTACTCGCCGAATTGCGCTGACACCGGATCTCCACCGGATCCCATGGGAAGAACATCATCATTGAGATACCCCCATGAGATACCTGAACCGCACCATCGATCATTATCCAGGGAACCGGATGTTTGCGACTTACAACCATGAATCTTGATTTCGAACCAGTTCAGACTCTCGGGATTGCCATCCTGGTGCTCTATACCGGCATTTTTCTGATAAGCCATATTGGATGGCTACGCAATAATGACATCCCCGTTCCGGTAGCAGGAGGCCTGTTATTCGCCATTCTGACAGGAATCGCCTTCAGCAGTCTTGATCTGCGCCTGAGTTTCGACATGGCACTGAAAGAACCTCTGATGCTGGCCTTTTTTTCATCAATCGGCCTTGGTGCAGAGCTGCGGATGCTTTATCGTGGCGGCCCGCAATTATTGGTCTTTGCACTCGTTTGCATTCTTTATCTGATCATTCAGAATGGACTTGGATTGCTTACGGCAATCAGCATGGATCTTCATCCCCTGGTTGGACTGTTGAGCGGATCGATTACCCTGTCCGGCGGTCATGGCACCGGCATTGCCTACGCACAGCAATTTCAGGATACAAGCAATCTTGCCGACGCCATGGAACTGGCAATGGCATGCGCCACTTTTGGCCTGGTTCTTGGCGGTTTGATCGGCGGGCCGCTGGCCGGCCGCCTGATCAGGAAAAATCAGCTACAGTCCGACATCAAAACCCAAACCGCACAAACCGCCGGTCAACAGTCGGCACAAGGGCAAATCAATCCGGATAACTTTCTGCAGTCACTGTTCTATGTCGTCATATGCCTGATCGGCGGGACTGCGCTGGCCTCAGCCATGTCTGATTTTGCCTTCACTCTCCCGGATTTTGTATGGTGCCTCCTGATCGGTGTCATTATCCGCAATGGTACGATCTTCCACAGACAACTACGGGTCCATACCGAATCGGTCAGTCTGATCGGTAATCTTTCTCTTTCCCTGTTTCTGGCAATGGCGCTTATGTCACTTCAGCTGTGGAATTTAATCAGCCTGGCAGGACCTCTCCTGGTACTACTCGCCGTTCAGGTACTGGGTATTCTGGTATTTGCGGCATTCATAACCTTCCGGTTCATGGGAAGCCACTATGATGCGGCCGTGATTGCTGGCGGTCATTGCGGATTCGCCATGGGGGCAACCCCTACCGCCGTTGCGAATATGGAGGCATTGACAAAGCGCTTCGGCCCTTCACCACAGGCCTTTCTCGTCGTGCCATTGATGGGCGCCTTCTTCATCGATCTATTGAATGCCATTGTAATCCAGGGATACCTGTCCCTGCCCCTGTTCGGTTTTTAGCCCGATGCGTCTGCCTTCTTTGTTCACCGCCCTCCTTCTGATTACAGTCTCGGCCTGTACGCGCGGGCCCGATGAAACCGTCATTCGTGAAGAAATACTGGGCAGGCTCGATGAAGAATTTTCCGCCGACCTGTTCAGCATCAAAACGCTTGCACGAAAAGGCTCCGCACCCGTAGCCGGTGGTGATGGACTGTATATTTATTATGACTCTGAACTTTCCTTCCAACGCGACTACAACCTCACATCCTGGCAAGGACTGAACCTGGGTACACTGGCTGTTGTCCTGGGAACCACACCGGAGGGAATAGACGGATTCAATCACAACGGAAACAAGCGTGGGGATGACCTGAAGGTCCGCGGGCGCCTGCGATATGCATACCAGGACGGGACATGGACGAGTATCTGGCATGGTGCACCCGCACCGGTGGGCGCTCAGGCAGAGACGGAGGCGATGGAAGGCAGCGGACCCGGCGCTGTCCTCAAACATGTTCGCAATCTCGTTCAACGTACACCAGAGAGCACCAGGCAGTCGAGGGACAGCCTGATTATCGACGAGTTTCGAAAATCGCTGTCCCGTATTGATCTGGGGATTGCGAAATATGATGGCAAGTTGTCGTTTGGAACCGGCTGGCCGGCCGGTACCTATAACAGATTCGGAACCGCATTCACAAACTATGCATCGAAAAACCGGTTTTCCATCTACAATTATGCATCGGAAGGCAGTGTGGAAAACGGGCATCAACTGCAGGCCGGCCAGCTGAACTTCGCGCTGTTACAGAGTGATGTGGCCGAGGTACTGTACAAGGGCTGGCTGGAAGAATTGCAGATACCACATCCTGATCTACGCTCGATGGCAAGCCTCTGGCCGGAGGCACTGCATGTCGTGACCCTTGCAGCCAATGGTATTGATACTTTTTCTGACCTGGAGGGCAAACGCCTCGCCATCGGCAGCAGCCGTTCCGGCACGCGCTTTACAGCGATACGGGTATGGAAGGCCTCCGAGCTGACTGTGCCAGACATCACCCGGATCAGGGAGATTGGACTCGGTGCATCCATCGAGGCACTGGAGAACGGCAAGGTTGATGCCATATTCGTTGCAGGCGCTATACCGGATCCTGCCATCCAGGAACTGAGCCAGCGCCGGCAGGATGTCCGGCTGATACCCATCGCACAGAGCAGCATCCGCAAGCTGACAGCGGAGCATTTCGCTTACTATGGAATCACCATCCCCGAAAAAACCTATCCCGGCCAGAAAGATCCCTATCAGACACTTGGATTCGCTGCCTTGCTGATCACCAATCGCGCAACCGAAGACGAGGATGTAAAGACCTTCCTCAGACTCATGGTGGAGGGCGCGGATGTCATCTCCCGGTATTTCTATCGCGCCGGTTTCATATCACCCGACACCGCCAGGCTTGGTATTTCGGTCCCCCTTCACCCTGGCGCCGAGCAGTTTTATGCGGAACGGAATAACCGCATTCCCGATGTTTCAGACTAACCCTGCGCATCGCAGTATCATGGCCCGGCCAACTGGCATATCCCGGCTGTGGCGGCGTTCCCAGCCACTGTAAGGGGGGACTATAGATGTTTTCCTGGATTGTCCGGTTCATTGAGAGACACCCCTCACTCCACAGGATGTCGCTCGTCGTGTGGCGGTTGTTCCCCCCTCGTGTGGCCGGGTTCCTGAAGGGCATACTCGCCCGAAACTGGCTGGTGGGGGCCATTGCCGTGATCGTGGACGGGGATACCTCACCGGCAAAGATACTCCTGGTCGAGCACAGCTACCGCCCCAGGGGGGCCTGGGGCCTTCCAGGCGGAGCCCTGGAATCGATCGATGGAGATCCCACCCGACCCGGGAGTACCGCGTCTCCGGATAACGTGATTGAAGATGCGTTACGCAGGGAACTGCGGGAAGAACTCGGCATGGAAATCGATGTAATACGGCTGCTCAGGGTCGATGCGGTACCCTATGTCGTCGAGGAACCCGGTCCGTACCGGCTGGATTTCTATTATCTCTGCAAACCAGCCACGGGGTTCGAGGCGCTGCGCACAGGTCTCCGCTCCGGGTCCATCCGATCCCCGTCCCCGGAGATCGTGCAGATTCGGCTGGTTTCGCTTGCAGAACTGGACCAGTACGATTTGTTTTCAGCCGATATACGCTTCCTGCATGACGATCTACCCAGATTCGAGCCAACTTTCTTTGCCGGAGCGGATGATCATTCCGGGCCGGATCAGGGGTCAAGGGACTGATCGGCCACCATCAACAAGGCATCTCCACTGCAGCGAATCAATGGATGGGGGACAATGGGAGCACGGTCGGTAATCTCATATCCCAGACGCTTGTATAGCCGTAAGGCGACTGCATTCTCCTCGAACACCACCAGACTCAGCCGGTCATAGCCCTGTACCCCCGCCTGTTCACGGGCCAGCCGCATGAGCCCCGTTCCCACGCCGTGACCGCGGTACTCCGGAAGCACCGCAACACCACAGATGTACCAGGTATCGGGCGCCTCCAGGAACTTGTAGGGGGCGAATACATCGCTACCGTCAAACGGCGGTGATGGCACCCTCTCGCCCTCCCCCCTCGCATGCATCGGAAAACCGAGCAGCATACCGGCCCGTTGCCCGGACCACTCCGCGATCCAGCAGTTACGGTAGCTGTAGTCGCCCTCCCCGGATTCGTATAACCGGGCTCCGATATCCAGTGGCGAGCAGTTCTCCGCCTTACTCGCCCCTTCTGACCATTCAATCAGCGCAACCCCGTCGGAGGACAGATCGATCATTTCCGCAATGAAACGGCCATCCGCTGTACTTGCTGGCCGGTAAGAGGGTTTGGCGTTCATGATGTGGTGAATAGACTCGGTTGCAAACAACAGGGGCTGGCCAGGAATCTACCACACCCGGTTACCTTCCGTCAGCCCATGACTCACGACCTCTCCCGCAATAGCCTTGTCTGGCCGCATCAGCTTCTGCGCAAGCCAATCAGGGCGGCTGAACAGGAATTCCGGCATTGCAGCGCTTAGCCTTGTTATGATGATGAACGCAGGTCCTGGCCGGGCTGGTCTTGAACCGATGGCAGACGGGGTGGTATGGCGAACTGTATATCCATGGTCTCGGCCAGTCTTAATATTTCCAGCAGGATACGCTGGCGCTCCGCCTGTTCGATCTGGTTGTCGGATACATCCAGTAAAAAATTGACGAGAATATGCAGACCGTATTCCCCGAAGTCGTCAAACCTGATTCGGTACCACTTCTTGAAGGTATGTGGATCTTTACCCACAAGTTGCTTGATCGCTTCGACGAAATGCTCGACCTTATCCGCCGGCGTTTCATAACGAATATGCAGAACAGTCCGTACGGCCCTGAGTTTCCGCATCGCCATATTGTCAACGGTGCTGTTCACCAGATGGTTACTGGGGATCGAAACCAGGGAATTATAGAAGGTGCGTATGCGGGTACTGCGAAATCCGATGCTTTCAACAATACCCTCTATGTCGTCAACCTTGATCCCGTGACCAACACGGAACGGTTTTTCGAACATGATCAGCAGTGAGCCGATCAGGTTGGCGAGGCTGTCCTTGGCCGCCAGCGCGAACGCTATACCACCCACGCCCAGTCCTGCAATCACCGAGTAAGCGGGTATGCCGAGTTGCTGTGCACCGATCACCAGAATGGTGATGGACAGTACGGTCGCCACCAGCCGCAACCCCAGCCGGATGAGCTGGCTGTCGATGCTGCCAGCCAGCAACTGCTGGGATGAAACCACGCTTTCTGCCAGAACGTGGCTGCCCAGCCACACCGCCCAGGTCAACGTTAGTGTGAAGATGGCCCACAAGGACAGGGTGGTAATTTCCAGGACGTATCCACTGAGCCTCAAGTTCGCGGCGAACACATGAACCATGATCGGGATCAGGACCAGCAGGGTGACGGCCGATGCCAGTCGGGACCACTGTTTGCGTAGCTCGGAACCACGACTTGCCCAGGCCGTCACAATTCTTCGCATAAGCAGGAACAGTCCAGTGGCAACTCCGGTTTCACTGATTCCATGCCCACCGCATATCAGGACAATTACAATTATCCCGCACTGCGGGTATCTGACAGATAGTGGCACACATTATGCTCATCCAAATAAAAAAAAGCCCTTCACCGGAGTGAAGGGCTTTTGCCTTTCGGGGGGCTAAGGCGAACAACTAGGGATTGATAGTGACTTCCTTCTCGAACACATTGAAGATGGCCAGCTTCTTCTTCTTGGCAGGATCCAGGTAGGCCCCGCTGGTTTCGTAGAAACCGTCCGGACCGGTCGGGAACTTGCCGCTGCCGCCCTTCTTCAGGTAGTAGACCTTGAATTTCACGGTCAGGGGGTAGACCGCATTTTTGGTATTGTAGGTCACCGTGTACTGCTCCCGCTCGTTCGGCTTGAGACGGTTATCGCTGGCGATGTTCGAATCGAAGCCGGGACGCACGACATGGGTGCCTTCCGGATCGCGCTTGCCGGTCTCGCGGCCGTATATCCGGGTGAAGTGATCGGCACTGCCGTCGATGTCGGTGATCTTCTTCACCGTCGTCGTGCCCTGGATGGCCCAGGAAATGCATTTCGTCGCATCGTTGGGATCATATTTGGCGCAGACGGGGGCACTACCGGTCACCGTGCCATCCGGCGATACCCAGTCGACCGTCGTCTGATCCATGTACTGGCTACTCACATGCTTTTTACCGCTGAGATCCGGTGTGTAGCCCTGGATGACGACATCACCATGCTTGTCGTATTTGACATCGACCGTCTCGAAGCCGTCCAAGATGGAATTGCCTGTCAGTACAGCTACCTGGTTGGTAATATCCCTGAAAGTGGATGTACCCTTGGCTTTTTTGAATGGCAGCTTGTTACCATTGCCGTCGGTGACGACGATACGGGTCAGTACACGCCGCATCGGGTGTGCGCCCGGAAACATGTGCCCTGTCTTGTTCTGCAGATAGGTACTCACATACATCTTGTGGGCATCTGTCTCAATTTCAACATCGGACTCAAAACCAGTCTTGATTTTCTTCGTGCCGAAATCCTTGGTATTGGCGCCCATGAAGGCATGGTTGTTGAGGTAGCGTTCCGCAACCGGGCCGTGCGTACCGCCGTCCGAGGGGGGCAGGAAGTGCTCGGTCAGGTCGGGATTGTCGGCCAGGGTGAACAGCCTGGGGTAATCATCCCATTGGTGCAGCACGACCGCACGCTCACCCTCGATGGTCTTGAGCGGCTCCATGTGACAGCGCTGGCACTTCGGTGAGGTGGCGGTATCCTCGAAGTTGTTGCCGACACCGTCGCTCATTGCGGTCCAGGTGCTGCACAGCTCGAGGAACTGGTCTGGATCCTTGCCGCCCGGCTGCACACCGGCCTCGTCGTTGAACTCGGGATTGAGCATCAGTGAGGAACGCTGGTGGCAGGACAGGCACAGGGCCTTGCCGTAGGCGGCAAAGTGGTGCCTGGATTCGAACTTGTCGCCGTGCTCCGCGTCAACCGCCGCCTGGAAGTCGGCCTTCACCTGCGAGGCGCGGTCGGACAGGTCATCGGTACGGCTGTTACTCAGGCCGGTGACACCGAACGGACCGTAGAAAGGTCCACCGGTGTAGTGGCCGCTGGTGCACTTACCCGCCGCATCCACGGTAACGCAACCGGTCTCGATGCTTTTCATGGTGTAGCGCCCGTCAGCGGCCTTGTCGACGTCAAACCCGGCCGCATCCTTTGGCGTCGCATCAACGTTGCTGTATTTCTCCGGACCGATCAGTGCGAAGAAGGCATTCATGTCCGGCGTGCTGGCATCGGGACTGTAGAACAGGGTGTCGCCGGGGTTGCTGACGATCGGGCCGATCGGGCCCATCTTGAGCGGGCCCTTCAGCGTGTACTGGCCAAGATCGCCGTCGACATCGTTCATCATGCGCACGGTCTCGATGCTGTGGCAGAAGGCGCAGTTGATGCCCTCGCGGTTGTGGCCATTGCCGATGTGATAGCTGACGGAGTAGACCTTGCCGGTCTTGGCCATGGAAACGACGGTCGCCGGATTCTCGGGGTCATACGCAGGAATGCCGCCCGCCAGGTTGTTCTGGTATCCCCCCTGGCTTACCGGGCGTTTGGCGTCGGCATAGGCATCCGGATCTGTATTCTGATCACCGACTTCCGTCAGAGTGATCTTGTAGTCGCCCGAGTAGTAGGCGGTCGGCGCATGGCACTTGATGCACACCTGGCCGGTTTTCTGGATGGTACCGTTGAGATAGGTAACGCCATCGGCCTCTGCCGGTCCGGTGCCGTAGGTACCGGTCGGGCCGGTGGCCCCGATCTTGCTGGCCTGCAGCCGCAGGAAGTCCTGGTACTTGACCTGGAACAGCGGGTCTATCCAGGACTGGGCGTGCATGGACTTTTCCCAGGTATCGTAGAGATCGTTGTGGCAGTGCTGGCACTTGTTGTTCGCGCTGTCGAAAAGAGTGTGACCGTAGCCGGTGCCGGCGATGACCTCGACACCGTCTGCATCGGGACCGGTCTTGCCCGTCCGTTCAGTCACTGTAGCGAAACTGGAATGTGAGAAAAACAGGATCATAGCCACGAGGAATAATCCCTGACCCGTAAATCGTTTCATTTTGTGAAACCCCTTGACCGGGAACGGTCGGTAGTAGTTGCCACTATTAACAAGTAGTTCGTAATATTCGTATGTGCTGGCCACTGGCTGTCGCTATTATGGTTTGAGTGACCAAACCCCGTTCGGTTGACAAAACTAAGCCAGCCTTCCCTTCCCATACCAGTGGTTTGTTCGTTCGTTTTCGTTCATTTCCGGTGCAAACGAAACGACAGTTTGATTATCTGTTTTAAAAACAGCCAGATAGAGCAGAGAAGGAAGCATGATCGGCGCCGCGGACGCAGCTGAGGGAAGCCCGGCATGGAGGCCGGACACGGGGTGAGTTCCGCCCCGGAAGAGGCGTTACGGTCAGTTGTACGCTGGCTGGTCCCGTTACTTGCGCGTGCCGGCTACCGATTTCACACCGGAGAGCAATTGCCGGAATGCGTCCAGTGCGGACCGGAGCTGGTCACCGGACTCACTGCTTTCGTCGGGAATCCTGCGCAGCACGAATTCCGCGGTGTCGATGACCCGCTTGCTACGGGGATTCTTGGGGCAATTGTCCAGATTCAGGTACTTGTCGAGGGTCCGGGTTGTGGGCGTCGATTTGTCGATATAGACCGGCCAGATCCCGCTCTCCTCGGCCAGATCCAGCTTCGACTTGCCGAGTTCACGTTCCCAGCTTGCGAGCGCCAGGTTCATGACGCCGACGGCCTGTTCCCGGATGGCGGCCTTGTCCGCAGTCGTAGCGGCACCTGTGGCCCGCCCGTCCCCCACTCCGCCCAGCCCGGGCATCAGAGAAGGATTGTTCCTGGCATAGGCCAGCAGGCTGGTCAGGGACTGCTCCACCACATCCAGACGCTGTTCGCCGTGCCTGGACAGGACAGGCCCTTCTCCCGTGACTGTGCTCAGCGCGACGGCGTGACCGCGCTGCCCCATGACATCGACGGTGTTGATGACGGCATCGCAGCTGAATTCGACGCCGTCCTTGTG
>JARFQV010000087.1 GCA_029287615.1 Pseudomonadota bacterium
TGGTAGCTCAGCTGCAGGCCATCTTGCCAGAGCCTGGAGGTAGTCACGGCTTCCCGCATATGGGGCAGTACCCGGGTAATGAAGGTGATGATGGCCCTCGCCATTGACTGGATGATGAACTTGCCGGTGGCATCATCGCGCAGGTAGGCGATGCCGGCAGGCTGGGCAAATCGGCCCCAGAGATAGGAATGAAACCAGCGACGGGAGGTCCCGCGTCTGAAATCTCCCATGGATACAATGGCATACTTGGATCTTACTGTGGATCCTTCGCATTCTGTCTCCAGGTAGAAAACATTGGGCGGCAGTAGCCAGTTCAGGACGGATAACCATGTCTTCCGATAGGCAACCCGATAACGATTGACCACGACATACAGATCCACCAGCCCTTCGTAGTGATCACCGCTTCTCAGGCAGGAGCCATAAAACAGGACGGCGTCCACCGAGTCACCATAACGGGCCCTTAGTTCAGCTGTCAGGGACTTGATCGCTGGCGGAACGGAAATCACGCATTCTTCGGCGATCAGCTTTTCTAGCTCTTGGGTATCCATGTTCACCTTGGCCGCGCCCTTTCACGGTCTGAGAAATCCAGCCTCACCGGCGCTGGTAATGACCACGGGACCGGTTTCAAGTCTTGCTTCATATAATTCTCCATCCAGTGTGTAGGTCCCGTTCAGCAGCAAGTGTAATTCAGAAACATTATGACTGATGTATCCGTTTTCACGGGTGACGTGCCGGCTGGGGCGTCCCCTCAGCAGCGCCGGCAGGGCGCGGAGGACTCTGGCCGGGCGCTCTCTGACCAGACTGAAATGCAGCGGTGCTGACTCGGTGCCCCAATAGGGGTGCATTCCCAGAAACAGGCGTTCCAGGCTGCTGACCAGCAGCAATACGGTGTTCACCGGCTTGTCCTGCGGTGGCTGGTTGATGCCGATTGCAATGGGTACCGGTGCCGCAAAGCGTGGGTCGTGACGGGCAATTCCCCATACTGTACGCAGCAGAGTCAATCCGGGGCCGAGTTCATCCCGAAGACCAAGGCTATGCACATTGGCATGGCAATACTCGATCCCCCTGGTAATGGTGCCGGCACCAAAGAACATACCGCACACCGGTTCTTCAGTGCCGGACTGGACGCGCAAAACATGTCGCTGGATGTGCTGGATTTCTTTCTTTCTGTTCCGTGCCCAACTGCCGAGTCTGTGCAGTGATGACAGCTGATTGCCCCGAAAACCGATGTCAGCGGCTGTCATATTGGTAGTTCCGCCTGGCAGCAGTGCCAGCAGGGGTAGTCTGGGGAATGGCCTGCGTACAAATAGTTCGGTCAGCGTTGCTGCAACTGTGCCATCACCACCGTTAACCGTAATGATGTCCACGGATCTATGGGCAAGATCATCCAGGGCTGTACTGATATCAGCGGGCGTATGGACCACATGATGAATGATATGAGACTGCTGTGCTGCGTAGGTCTCGATACGGGCCAGATTTTTCTTGTTGCGGCCACTGTACCGGTTGCTGATCAGTCCTATCTGCAGGATACCGTCTGGTATGACTTCCTGAGCGGTCTTCGAGGCCATTATGAAATCTGGATCAGGCATGGGAACCGGAAATGCGGACTGGGACGTCGAATCGTATACTACCGGCATGGACTCCGCAAAATCTGCCTGCCGGCATGAAGAAACCGGTATTCGCCTGACTGACAGGCCTGTGAAAGCAGGTGACGTACTGACCTTCGCCCAGTTATCCGATCCGCATCTGTCCAGCCTGGAGGGGATCCGGTTCAGTGAGGTAATCAACAAGCGGTTACTGGGATATCTTTCCTGGCATCGCCGGCGAAGGCTGGAGCACCGAAGCGAGATCCTGGATGCCCTGGGACGCGATCTGGTACAAATGAAACCGGATCATATCGTGGTTACCGGAGATCTTACCCATATCGGATTGCAGCAGGAATTTATCGAGGCGAGGACGTGGTTGCAGAATCTGGGATCAGCCACCGGTGTGACCGTCATACCGGGCAATCATGACGCCTATGTGGCATCCCGGTGGGAGGAATCATTTGCGATGTGGTTACCTTTCATGGTGTCAGACAAGGACAGGGATGCGAGCCATATACGCAGCAGGGATACGCTCTATCCGAGCCTGCGAGTGCGTGGACCGATCGCCTTCATTGGTCTGAGCAGTGCCTGGCCCTCGGCCCCGTTCCTTGCAACTGGCCGCCTGGGGAGCCGGCAACTGGACAGACTACCCGGGCTACTGGAACAAGCCGGACGGGATGGGTTGTTTCGGGTGGTGCTGCTGCATCATCCACCACATCCGGAAGATGAAAAATGGCGTAAGCGCCTGGTTGATGGCAGGGAACTGTGTGCGCAGCTGGAACAGCACGGTGTCGATCTGTTGCTCCACGGGCACACACACCGGCCCATGCGTTCTCGGGTGAAAACCCCTTCGGGCAATGCGCCCGTCATCGGTATTCCCTCCGCCTCTGCAGCCGGTAAACGGCCCGGTTCCGGGGCGCAATACAACCTGTATCGGGTAGCCCGAAAAACAGACAGCTGGAGCGTGAACATTTCAGTGCGGGGTTATGAGAATAATCAGGACCGGTTCGTTGCTGCGGGTGAAGAGGAACTGAACTTGCCGCTACACGCACAAGGTAGCGATTGCCCGCCCGGTTGAAGATCCATCGCGGCACCGGAAATCAGGGCATGTCCTTCCATTCATTTACGGGAACCCGAGCGATGGATATCCAGGCTAGCCCGTATTTCTCACCACGATGACGAGTCCTCGCTTGCTCTTTGAATCCACAAGCCATTTTCCTCCGTCGGAAATACAGTCCGTATTCCGCTTCTTCGGAAAATGGCTTGTGAATCCAAATCCCTGCGCGATCACCTCGCCCCGCGGTGAGAAATACGGGCTAGCCCCCCGGTTCGGGGGATGAATGAATCCGGATGATTTCCTGCACCTCTCGATAGTCATCGATCGTATCGACGTCAACAGCGGACTCCGGCCACGGTAGGATGACGGCGCCGATTTTCAGCTTCAGCCTTTCAGAGAGTCTGCGCAGGCCGTCCTCCAGTGTCAATCGGCCGGCAAGATAGCGCATGACCGTAAACCAGCCCAGAATACCAATGATGCGAAAAGGGCTTTTTCTCCTGTTTTCCACCCGTCTCCAGTAATCGGCAATCCCGCGTGCCTGGGGGGTCAGGAAGGCGAACAGATTGCATCCGCAATAATCACCGTCGCGAAAATGCATGACCGTTTTCTCCAGTTTCGGATAGGTTTCATGGATTAGCCCATAGTCGGCGAGGCCAACTGCGATATCGAGCCCTTCCCGTTCGGCCTGAGTGCAGAAGTAATCAATGATATCGGCACGGAGAAGGGCGTGATCGGCGGTTGTCAGCAGCACGGGATACGCAGTCCCGATAGATTGCAGGGCAGCATGAGCGCTGGCGCTTGGTGAGGCGCCGGGTTCCAGCCACCCAGCCCGGTTTGAGTCGATCAATTCCCGGAGTTCCGGCAGCATGGACACGCTCTCCCAGTCCGGCCCGGATAGCAGGCGAGTGCCAACGATCGTGCTTGCCTCCAGCGCGTTCAGGACACGGATGATCATGGGTTTGCCGTCGATCTCGAGGGCTGCCTTGCTACGAACACCGGTTTCCCGGACCAAGGGATCGTCGGGATTGCGTTCGCCGGCAAGTACGATGGAGGCAAAGCGTCCGGTTTTCATGGTGTGGCGCTACCGATCCTGGTTTCGTATTCAGGCATCGAGTTCCTTTTCGAAAATCCGGTAGCGCTTGTAGGGTTCGCCGCCAATCGTCTCGATAATATTTCTCATCCCGGAATTTCCTTCCAGGATCCAGGACATTTCACCGCTCTCGATACCCTTGCGTCTCATCGACTGGCGAACCTCCTCCATGACCAGAAAGGCAAGTGCCGGGCCAAGCCGGCTGTGCTGATACTTTTTGCGTACGCCCATCAGTGGTACACGTGCAGTTTTCGGATAACGCACTTTCAGGCGCCAGAGCAATTTCAGCCAGCCAAAGGGTAGTAGTCTGCCATTCAGGTCACGGATAGCGTCATTGACATTGGGAAGTGCGACGACCATTGCCACCGGTTCGCCATCAAGCTCGGCGATTTGTACGAAATCATCGTCGATCAGCATGGCGAGGTTTTTACCGACTTCCCTGAATTCTGCCTCAGTGAAAGGAACGAAACCCCAGTTATCCACCCATGCATCATTGAAGATATCCCTCAGTATTCCCAGATCCTCCCTGATACGGGAACGGTTCAATGGTCTCAGCTTTACATTCTGTGCCGCCTTTTTGGACAGTCTGGACATGATATCGGGTGCCTGGAAATCAGGCCTGATGTAATAGGCAAGCAGGGTCTGAACCGGACGGTAGCCGTTGGCCTGAATGCAGCCGGGATAATAGGGGAGGGCGTGGCCCATCATTATGAAAGGGGGCGTATCCAGCCCCTCTACAAGCAGGCCACATTCTTCGTTGATGGACAGGTTGAAAGGACCTCTAACCCTGTGTATTCCCTGTTTTCTCAACCAGTCTTCCGCGACCTCGAACAGAGCGGAAAATACCTCGGTGTCTTCGGTTGCCTCCAGCATCCCGAAAAAACCCGTGTGAGGATCATGTCGCTCCAGGAACAGTTCATCGATCTGGGCACTGATTCGACCGACGACCTTCTTGTCCCTGATGGCCAGCCAGGCAGACCATCTGGCATGTTCGAAATAGGGGTTGTGTTTTGTGAGTCGCTGTCGTTGCTCGAGTAACAGTGGGGGAACCCAGGCAGGATCGTTCCGGTAGAGTCGATAGGGCAGGCGAATAAATTCACGCAAATCCGAGCCTCCGTTGACCTGCCGTATCTGGACACTGCCTCTGTGGTGGTTTTGCATGGTTTTAGTGATTTCCCTTCAATTTGTGATGGTTCAGCCAGTTACGGTATGCAATTGCATGGTATCCATGAGCCAGGCTGCCTGAATGGTTTGCATGCAGTTTGGCGTGGGTAAAAAGCATACAGACACAGGATCTGGTTGCGACAGGACTGGAAATGTACCCAAAGTCCGTTTGATTTGATACCGGGGTAGAGTCGTGAGGGCAGAGCGATTCAATGCCTGGGTTTTGATAATGTTATTCATTACAATGCCTTAGGGTTTTTTGGTGAGGATGTTCAGACTTGGCATGACAATAATCGACTGGTAATTCATTGCCTTGGGAGTGAATTCGTGCGTATTTTATTCAAAAGACACAATAGTATTTTGGACTAACAGGGATGAGTGTATAATCCCGCCAGCCTCAGCAGGCAAGGTGTGCGGGACGGGTACTGGTGCAAAAGGCACGGGTACTGGTGCAAAAAAGGGGCAGCAACGGCGATTTTGTAGGGAAATGGCAACATATTATTGGGGCTATGTTGTTACTAGCGAATCTTTAAAGGAAATTTTTTCCAATTAGATGTTGTTTTTTGATCGCATAAAGGTAATAATGCATACCCGAATGAACCTGAAAAGCGGATGCGTTGTGGTTCTCGGGAAAGTGGGCTTTCTTGCCCGCAACAGATAGTAGCTGGGGCAGGTCGAACGCTATCTTGTTCCGGATGAACCAGATTACAGCTTTTCACATGTACGGTTGTTGGAAATGGGTGGTATTTCCGGCGGAATCTCATACGCCATGAAATACCGGCTTTTGGGATAGGCCAGTACTGGTCTGAACACTACTCAGCGAACTTAGGGAACATGTCTGACTTAGGCACTGAACCAACACCAACATTGCACAGCCTGCCATTTCGAGCTGCTGATTTCACCAGTCTTGCCGATGCCCTTGAGTATGCGGCGGAGGGTGAGACTGGCGTAAACTTCTACAACGGCAGAGGTGAACTTTGCACCGTGCTCCCGTTTTCAAGATTACGGGATGAAGCGCGTGTGCTCGCGCGCCGTCTGCTGGGACTGGGGCTTGAAAAGGGTACACGCATCGCGCTGGTCGCAGAGACTGATCCTTCCTTCATCCGCTTTTTCTTCGCCTGCCAGTATGCCGGTCTGATTCCCGTGGCGGTCCCGGCATCGGTGAATCTGGGTGGGCATGACGCCTATGTTCAGCAGTTGCGCGGTCTGCTGGAGAACAGTCGGGCAGCAGTAGGGATGGCCCCCGAAGGTTATTTTTCATACCTGGAAGAGGCTTCGGAAGGTCTGGGTATGCGGTTTATCGGTGATCCTGACGGCTTTGATCGTCTGCCGGAGGCGGATGTCGAATTTGAGCCCCAGATGCCCTCGGATATCGCCTATATCCAGTACACATCCGGCAGTACCCGTTTCCCCCGGGGGGTCATGATCGAGCAGAAGGCGGTTATGAGTAACCTTGCCGGTATCATCAGGGATGGCGTAAAGATCCTCCCCGGTGATCGTTGCTGTTCCTGGCTGCCTTTTTACCATGATATGGGTCTGGTCGGTCTTGTGCTCGTCCCGGTGGCATCGCAGATGTCGGTGGACTATCTGGGTACACGCGAGTTTGCCATGCGGCCGCGTCAGTGGCTGGCCCTCATGACCCGAAACAAGGCAACGATATCCTTCAGTCCGCCTTTCGGGCTTGATCTGGCGGCAAACCGTCTGCGGCCTGGTGAGGCTTCCAAGTACGATTTATCTTCCTGGCGGGTTGCCGGCGTGGGCGCCGAGATGATTCGTTCCGAGACCCTCAAGCGATTCGCCGAGAAACTCGCGCCTGCGGGCTTCAACGAGAAGGCGTTTCTTGCCTGTTACGGTATGGCCGAATGTTCGCTGGCGATCAGTTTTGCATCGCTGACAGAGGGTCACGCGACTGACTGCGTGGATGGCGAGCATCATTCCTATTACCAGGAGGCACGGGAATTCGACGAGGGCAGCGATAATCCGGGTCGTGCCAGGTGTTTTGTCGATTGTGGTGTCCCGTTGCCGGAATATAATGTCGAGATCCGCGATGATGACGGAAATGTATTGCCTGACCGGCGTACCGGTACCATCTTTGTACGCGGGCCGAGTGTGATGTCCGGATATTTCAATGCACCGGAAGAGACGAAATCGACCCTGTCCGATGATGGTTGGCTGAATACAGGGGATCTTGGCTACTGGATCGAGGGTAGTCTTGTGATTACAGGGCGCAAGAAAGACCTGATTATCATCAATGGCCGCAATATCTGGCCGCAGGATCTGGAGTATCTGGCCGAAAGCCAGCCCGAGGTCAGGATTGGAGACGCGCTGGCCTTTTCCGTGCCTGGTCCCCAGAGTAATGATATCTGTGTGCTTGTGGTGCAGTGCCGCGAAAAAGACAGTAGCCGGCTGAGCTGCCTGATTGAAAGGTTAACAAAACTGGTTCGACTTGAACTCGGTATTGACTGTTATGTAGAGCTTGTGCCTCTTCATACTTTGCCGCGCACATCTTCCGGGAAGCTGTCACGCTCAAAGGCAAGACAGAAATTCATCGAGTGTCATGACATGGAAACGCTTGCCTACGAATGTCCCAAGAGTCTCAATCCGCTCGGTGCACAGTTTAGTCGCTACCAGGTAAACGCATTATCATAACCAGTGTCCTTGTACCGGATAGCGGTTATGTAGGCTATCCAGCCTGATTGTCCCTTCCTCGGGTGGCCTTGCAGGGCGGCCTTATTCATCAGACAGCACTTGAATGACCAGAGTCGTTGCCGTTACCGGTGCAACCGGATTTATTGGCCGGACAATCTGTCGTGTCTTGCATGATGATGGCTGGTCCGTTCGTGCTCTGGTTCGCACCCCCGCAAAGGCGGATTCGATCGCGGACTTCATTTCCACCCATGTCACTGGCTCGCTGGAGGACGTGGGAGCGCTGCGCCGGCTGGTACAGAATACCGACGCCGTTGTTCACTGTGCGGGTGCTGTGCGGGGCGCCACACGTAAACAGTTCGATCTTGTCAATGTTGATGGTGTGGCAAGAATCGTCAGGCTGGCCTCGGGGGAGAAATCGCCACCGCGCTTCCTGATGCTGTCATCACTGGCAGCACGAGAACCGGGGCTTTCTGCCTACGCGGCATCCAAAAGGGCGGGCGAGGATGTTCTCGCCGAACTGGGCAAGGGGATGAACTGGATTGCACTGCGTCCACCGGCTGTCTACGGACCCGGTGATACCGAGTTATTGCCACTTTTCCGTTTGATGGGAAAGGGGGTCGCCCCGGTACCCGGTTCTTCCGATGCCCGTTTTTCCATGTTGTATGTTGATGACCTGGCATCCGCCGTATTGCACTGGATCGACAAGGGAGGCTGTGATCAGGGCGCATACGAGTTGCACGATGGTCGGGTGGGAGGCTATTCCTGGGAGGACGTGATAGAAATCACCTCAGGCATTTGCGGCAGAAAGATTCACCGTATTTCCGTTCCACCTTATTGGTTGCAGGTACCCGCGACTTTCAACTGGCTGGCGGGCTGCCTGTTTCGCTATTATCCGATGTTGACGCCGGGAAAATTGCGTGAGCTTGCTCATCCGGACTGGGTATGCAGTAATGACGCATTTACCGGTTGCGCAGGATGGTCGCCCGGAGTCAGGCTGGAAGAGGGGTTGCGGAATACGCCGGGCTGGGCCGGGTTCGGCGAATACCGGCGGAGCAGATAACGAAGTCCCTCTATTGTGTACTTTTCAAGCTTGTACCCGCCATGCTGGTGTTGTTTCTGACCAGATCCTTTACCTGTTTCTTCAACAGTGGCATTTCTTGGGTTCGTGTTTGCCGCTGACCGCTTGCGTTATACGGACACATCAATTCTCGATTACACATTAACCGTCTCATCGAGACGCGATTGTTCATGCGCCACAAAAACGGGGAGTGGGCCGGTTACCGCTACGAGTGGAATGACAGTGAAACCGGGGCCTTCCTGCGGGTCGATGCAAAAGACAAGGATGTCAATGGCCAGAGATGGCACGATCCCTGTTGTGCACAGTGCATGCAATGCCATGCAAAAGGGGCAGGCAGGGCATTGGGCCTCACTGGATAGATGCCAGTAGCAGATTCAGCCTTGTCGATTACAGGCCCGGGTCTTGTTGAATGGACGACCAGCGGTCTTTCGTCACCCTGCGTCAGGGCCACTGTACCAGAGGACAATATACGTACTGCCTGATAATCAGTAGCCTGTTCACCAGTGGCGATAGAAAAAGAATAACGAACGCAAAAGCCGCTCCTGTACGCCCCGGCTTCCTCCTCCGGTCGGGGCGTACACCTTTGTAATCGTCAGGGAGGGACATCAGGAAAACATGCGGCTCGGGTCTTTTCCAGCCGCTTGGTTCAGGATGATTTCAACGCCTCCGCAATCTCCCTGTAATTCACAGTCTCCAGTACGGAAATCAACAGATCGGCAAACAGGCTGGCGCTGCCCAGTGCCTCATTGGCTTCCGCCGTGATCTCCTGCTCCAGCTTGTCCGCAAGATCCGCTACTGATTCCGATTCGTGGGCGGCAGACTGCCAGTAGCGATTATTGGATTCGTTGCCAGTAATCCAGCGATGTGTGGCCCAGGTGGCATGGTTAGTCCACCCTTTATAAATTTCGTCACTCATGGTCCGCCTCCACTATCCGCGCGCATGATAGCACGCCTGATTGGCGCCTGTACGCACATTTGCTGCTACAACAAAACGCGGCGATCCACTGACCGGTGGTGTGCTGATGAGGTTGCTCTTTTCTTATCCCGGGAGGTTATCAGTCAGAATATCGATCGGCAGGTCAAGGTCGTGGTGAGATGACATCAGGGGCAGCGGTCGAAGCCGGTGATACCGGGTGTGAACCAGCAAGCCCTGTCACATTACTGTAACGCAATACTTCATCCTGTGAACGGGATCACCGACTATGAAAGGGAAATCAGATTGAATGAACCTGTATACAAGCGTATTCTGTCCTTCATGCGCGTCATGCGCCGGAGGTGCAGGGTCGGCTGATCTGTTGAACGGGTGTTGAATGAAATATGCACGTTCTGGCAAACACAGGCAGTGCCTCGCAGGTCAGCGGTTGCGGATCTGGGACCGGAGGCAAAACCTTGAATCTGAAATGCTGGGCCATGGTATCACCCGGATGATCTGGAGATCTGCTCATCGGGCACCCGCGAGCAAGGCCGCTGCCGTCGAAATGCTGAGAGGTGCATATTGATGCACGTCCGTCTCGATAGTGAACGGCAGTTGACATACCTGGTCGATCTGGCAGAGGGCCGTATTCCGAAAAACAAGCTGTATTACCGGATACGCTCGGATGTTGATACTGAACATACTCTCGACAATACCCAGGCATACCCGGAATGTTTGCTGGATCCGGTAGCGGCGGCCAGGATGTTGTTACGGCACTATTACCAGGATAAACAGGACAACCGGCAACCGCATCCCGTTCTTGACGACTATGTAACCCGCTGTATTGGAAAAACGCTCGTGGGGGTGGCGGCTGATGTGGCATTCAACCTGAAAAAGTAGCTGCGGACTGGTTAACCGAAGTCTGGTACATGCCGGTACGAAATCCGGCCAAACAGAATGTCAGCAGGCCGGCTGGCCTGCTGTATCCAGTGAACCTGCGTCTGTTACTCTAGTCAGGTTCGATTTCAGTTTTCACAAAGTGCACGCATCCTCATGTGTGCCAGTCTGATTTCCTCCTCGGTCTGAGCGTCTAAAACCCCGCGTTTGGCTTGCTCGCACTCTTCCGCTTCGCGGACGTTGGCATCATGCACGGGAGTGTAGACCGGCCGGCTGGTGTCTGCCAGTTCGTTGCACATCACCAGCGATACCCTGCGGATGTTGGCGTGCCGGCCCTGTTCAACAGCGACACAGTCACCGACGACGATATTGTGATGGTCGGTGATCACGGCAATGCTGGAACCATTGTTCAATCGTACCGTATGCTGTATGAGTCGCTGGTTGGCGGCGCGCTGGTTAGCGATCAAACCGCCCAGCAATGCACCACCGGCAGTACCGGCGATCTGCTGGGTACGTGATCCCCCGGTGCCGGCCGCTACCGCCAGTCCTGCGAGGCCGCCAAGCGCCGCGCTGCCGGCGGTATTGGCTTCCGCCTGCACTTCTTCGACTCTCTGCACCACACCGTACTGCACATTCAGAGCGGTGCCCGGGCGCGCACCACCCGGTGTTTCACAAGCCATCGTTACAAAGCTTCCGACGATAACAGTGGCAACCACCAAGCATTTATTCATCTCGTTAACCCTCCTGTCTGGTCTGTATTGTTCTGCAATGCCCGTCAGTCGTCCTGAATGGGACGAGTTACAGAACTATGAAAATCCAGCTGTCGTGCATTATAGATATAGCCGGCAAGGTGAGCCACCACGTACGTTGGCAGGGGCGTGTCTCTGCCAGTCTCACCGATGGGTCTGATTCGGGTGTCAATCAGCAGCCGGTAGCCTGTTCCGAAAGCAGTCTCCGGCCGAAAGACGCCGACAACCCGGCTTCATGCTACCGAACCGCACCTGGAAGCATGGCCGGTTGACGGGTAAAACCGTCAAATAGCTGATTGGAATGGGAAAAATCCTGAACCGGAGTGGAATCTGGCGGCTATCGCCTCAATCGCCATTGATCTGCTCACCCCGGTCTTTCATGCCCAGTTCGGCCATATCCTGCAGAGCCGGGTGCTGGCTATGGACGAGACGCCGATCAAGGCGGGCCGCAAGTCCAGGGGCAAGTTGCGCCAGGGTTATTTCTGGCCCGTGTATGGGGAGGCGGATGAAATCGCCTTCAGCTATACCCCCGCCAGTTAAAGACGCCAAGCCCACACAACAGTTCGTCTATGCCAGCGAGAAAAAACTCGAATAGCTTTTACCAACGATACTGTAGAGTACGCCAACAAGAAGCAAGTACGTGCTGGTTTGATCGGTTACGTCTATACT
>JARFQV010000108.1 GCA_029287615.1 Pseudomonadota bacterium
CACCCACACTACGGCGAAGTCGTCGGCAGCGTCAGATGTGTATAAGAGACAGGGGCAGGGGTGAGCCCGCTCGCTACCAGCCTGGGGTGGGTCGATGCAAGCCAGAATGAGAATGCCGTGGTCAAGGACCCGGTGACCGGCGAGCCCGCGGACCCGGAACCGACCGACTGCTACCTGGACACGGCGGACTGCCTCTCGGTAAACGGCGCACCGCTCAGTGCGGACTTCGACCTGGTCTTCTACGTCAAGGGTGATATCAAGCCGACGGTGGTATACCGGGCGGAACTCTACATAGAGTGGGATGACCTCCTTGTTGCACCCTGAGCAGACCTGAACAAAGGGTCAGCCGGAGGGCGGCACATATACTACCGGTAGCAGGTACCGCATCCGACTGACGGGAAGGCTGGTGTCAGAACCATAACGGGGCCATTTGGCCTCGTTATGCTATGTGGCTATCCTGCAGAACCCGGCTATGGATAATCCAGGCGCGCCCGCAGGACCCGTATGTGGATGTTCCGGCCCGCCCTCAGGGCACTTGCGCGTGTGTCCTCTTCGGAATGCCGCTGTGCGGACATACTTCACCGGACTGCTACCGGATAAACATCAAGGTAAATGCTCATTATGAAATCTCCTCTGTTGTCCAGGATGTTGATCATCCTGACACTGTTTGTAACAGCAGGATGGCTTCCGGTACTCGCCGGAAGCGAGACCCTAGACCTCTTTGCTGCTGCTGAACAGGGTGATACCGCGTTGGTACGCAGCCTGCTCAAGGGGGGCGCCCGGCCGGATCAGGCACGCAAGGATGGCATGACGCCGCTGATGATCGCTTCAGGGAAGGGCCATGCCGGGACCGTGAGCGCATTGCTGGCTGCCGGTGCCGGTGTGGAAAACACCATTACGCAGGGTCGGCGCAGCGGCGCAACCGCGATCATGCTGGCCGCAGAGGCCGGTCACGCAGGGGTTATTTCATTGCTATCCGAAGCCGGTGCCAGTGTCGATGTACAGCTGGCGGATGGCGGGAGCACCGCATTGATGCTGGCCACGCGAGGTGGACACCGGGAGGCGGTTTCCGCCCTTCTGGCAGCAGGTGCCAGTGTCGGGACCAGGGCTCGAGCGGGACGGACAGTGCTGCTGGATGCGGCCATTCTGGGGAGAGCCGACATTGCCCGCATGCTTCTGGATGCCGGTGCAAGCCAGCATACACGCAGCAATAGCGGGCAAACGGCACTGATGATGGCGGCTGCACGTGGACATATCGATGTCGTCAGGCTGGTCCTCGACCGGGGTGCTGACCCTGATTCAGCAGACAGCGAGGGAATGACGCCCCTGATGCTTGCCGGTAGTGCAGGTCATGATGACGTCGCAAAGCTCCTCCTGTCCGGCGGCTCCAACCCGGACGCACTCGACAACGATGGACGCAGTCCGCTGATGTGGGCAGCAATGAAAGGCAATGCAGATGTGGTCATATCCCTGCTGAAAGCAGGGGCAAAGACAGATCTGACGGACCGGCAGGGGATACCCGCGCTCCTGTACGCGGCATCTGCGGGTCATGCGAAGGTAGTGCGTTTGCTGATCACCCACGGGGCAGAGATTCACGTGTCGCTGCAGTCCGGCATGACGCCACTCATGCTGATGGCACGCCGTGGTGATCTGGAGAATGTAAAACTGCTGCTGGAATCGGGCGCGGATGTTAACCGCCGTAATGATGGCGATGGCACGGCACTCATGAGTGCCGTGGGGGAAGCGCATGACGATGTGGTGGCATTGCTCATCGAGCATGGCGCGGAAATCAACATTCAGAATGTCAACGGCTGGACGCCGCTGATGTATGCGGCTGTGCGTAACCATGTCACTACCATCCGACTGCTGCTGGGCAAGGGTGCGAAACCGGAGATCGCCAACCAGCGCGGCGCCACTGCCCTGGCCGTGGCGGCAGCGGGTGGTAATACCGCTACCGTTGGTGCGCTCCTGGAAGCAAAGGCACAAGTCGACAGCAGGGACCTGCGAGGCTTTACCCCACTGATGGCGGCGGCCTGGAATAACCGTGAGGGGGTTGCACGGCAACTGGTCGAGGCGGGAGCAAACCCGAACCTGACGGACAATAAAGGGCTCACAGCCTTGTTTTTCGCAGTCCAGCGGGAAAACATCGAAGTCGTTCGGGTGCTCGTCGAAAAAGGCGCGGATACGAACATTCAGGACAACGCAGGCCGCACTGCATTGATGCTCGCAGCCTCAAATGGCAATAATCTCATTATCAATCAATTGCTTTCTGCTGATGCCGAGCCGGGTCTCAGGGGCAGGGACGGAAAGACGGCTTCTGCATGGGCCATCGAAAAGGGACATGAATCGGCCGCGCGTCTGATCGAGTCAGCATCCAGGAAATAGGGGACAGTCCCCAATTAATTCCTCGCCGGATTCATGTAAGATGGAGTCCGGAGGCGGCGTTTTCGATGGACAATCCACACCATGGTATGATGGTTCCCGCAAAATCTTTCCTGAACGGTTCGGCAATTGCGAGCCTTCTCCCGGGTGTCCTCCTTGTGCTCCTCACGCTCACCGGATGTGAAGAGCAGACGAATCAGTACATCGCACCGCCTCCTCCCAAAGTAACCGTCGCCTACCCCGAGGTGCGGGACTTCGTCCAGCGCTTCGAATTCACCGGTTCGCTGACCGCCGTGGAAACGGTGGAACTGGTGGCGCGGGTACAGGGATTCCTGCAGAGCATCCACTTCGAGGACGGCGACTTCGTCGACGAGGGCCAGCTTTTGTTCATCATCGATCCAAAGCCCTTCGAGGCAGATCTGGAGCAGGCAAAGGCGGAGGTGGAGATCCACAAGGCCGAAGTAATTCGTGCCGAGACCGAGTACGAGCGCAACCGGAGAATGCTGGCAAGCGCTGCTGCCTCGGAGTCCGAGGTAGTGAAGTGGAAGGGGCAGCTGGAGAAGGCCAAAGGCGAGGTAGCGGCGGCTGAAGCACAAGTTGCCCTGGCAGAAATCAATCTCGGGTATACCCGTGTCTCCGCACCATTCCCGGGGCACATGAGTCGCCGACAGGTCGATATCGGCAATCTGGTGGGTGGGGACGAGGATACAGTACTCGCCACCCTCACGCGCAAGGACCCGATTTACGTCTATTTCAGCGTCAGTGAGCGCGACGTGCAGGATATTCGGGAGATCGTGCGGGAGGAGTATCCGGAACGCAACGAGAGCAGGGAGCCCATGTACAAGCAGGTGGAAGTGCCGATTCGTCTGGCGCTTGGAAACGAGGATGTTTTCACTCATGAGGGCAAGATTGACTACGTCGATCCCGTCGTGAATCCCCAGACCGGCACGCTTACCGTGCGTGGCGTTTTACCGAATCCTGATCGTGCTCTCTTGCCCGGCATGTTTGCCCGTGTCCAGTTGCCAGTCGGCAAACCCGACCCGGTGTTGATGGTTCCCGAGCGCGCATTCGGGGTGGACCAGGGCGGTCAGTATGTGCTCGTCGTTAACGACAGCAACGAGGTCGAGGTGAGAACGGTCAGCGTCGGTGCCCGGATTGACTCCCGGTATGTCGTGGAGGAGGGTATCTCGGGGAAGGACAGGATCGTGGTCAACGGCATTCAGATGGCTCGTCCTGGTGCAATAGTGACTCCTGAGATGGCGAAGTCAGGGAAACCATCTGAATCCGGAAAGCCGGCGGGCGGCAAGGCTGAAAGAGAGAGCGAAGCCGGAACCGATGCTCGACGTACCGGTACCAAAGGCCCGCGCGGCCAGTAGGTCTCCCGGCGGTGTTTTCCCGATTTTTCATTGAGCGACCGATCTTTGCCTCGGTCATCGCCATCCTGACCGTGCTGGCGGGTACGGTAACCCTTGGGCAGTTGCCGATTGCCCAGTACCCCGATATCACTCCACCCGTGGTGCAGGTAACCACCCTCTACCCCGGGGCCAGCGCGACTACCGTCGTTGATACCGTTGCCCTGCCGATCGAACAGGAGGTCAATGGCGTCGAGGACATGCTGTACATGCAGTCCATGAGCACCAGCGACGGAAACTACAGCCTCCAGGTAACCTTCGAGGTCGGTACCGACCTGGATTTCGCCCAGGTGCTGGTACAGAACAGGGTGGCATCCGCCCTGGCGTCACTGCCGCCGGAAGTCGCTGCCCAGGGCGTGACCACGGAAAAGAAGTCCACGGCGATCCTGCAGGTAATCAATCTGACCTCGCCGGATCAGCACTACGACAGCCTCTATATGAGTAACTATGCCACCATCAACCTGAAAGACGTCCTTGCTCGCGTCAAGGGGGTGGGGGACGTGGTGATATTCGGGGTCGGTGAGTACAGCATGCGGGTATGGCTGGATCCCCAACTCATGCGTACGCGCTCGATTACGACCGAGGACGTCGTCGCCGCGATCGAACAACAAAACGTACAAGTCGCGGCCGGTCAGTTCGGTGCACCGCCAACCCCGGCGTCCCAGGAATTCCAGTACACGATCAATGTACTGGGCCGACTGGACGAGATCAGTCAGTTCGAAGACATCATCGTGAAGGTCGAGCCGCAACTGGGAGGGCGCATCACGCGCATCCGTGACATCGCACGGGTTGAACTGGGAGCCCAGACCTACAGTCAGTTCAATCAGTTGAACGGTGCGCCTGCAGCCGGGATCGCAATCTACCAGCTACCGGGGGCGAACGCCCAGCAGGTGGCGGAAGCGGTGCGCGAGAGCATGGCCGAGCTTGGGCAGCGTTTCCCGGACGGGCTTGAATACAGCATTCCGTTCGATACAACGCTGTTTACCTCGGAATCGATTAACGAGGTCTACCACACACTGTTCGAGGCCGCCATTCTGGTTTTCCTGGTCATATTCCTGTTTCTTCAGGAATGGCGTGCAACCCTGATACCTGCCATCACGATACCGGTGTCGCTGATCGGTACCTTCGCTGCGATGGCATTATTTGGCATCAATATCAATACCGTTTCCCTGTTCGGTCTGGTTCTGGCCATCGGCATTGTGGTGGACGACGCCATCGTCGTGGTTGAGAACGTGTGGCATCAGATGGAAAAAAACGGACTCGATGCCAAAGCGGCGACGATCAGGGCCATGGGCGAAATCAGCGGACCGATCATTGCCATTACCCTTGTGCTGATGGCGGTGTTCATCCCCGCCGCCTTCATGCCGGGTATCACCGGGCAGCTGTACCGGCAGTTTGCGCTGACCATTGCGGCATCGACCTTCTTCAGCGCATTGAACGCCTTGACACTGAGTCCGGCACTGTGTGCCTTGATTCTGAAACCGCCCGGGGAGCAGCGATTTTTTCTGTTTCGCTGGTTCAACGCCGGATTCGAGCGAACGGCCCACGGTCAGACGAGACTGGTGACCGGGATGGTCAACCACAAGTTTCTGATGATGTTGCTGTTCGTCGGGATCTCCGCACTTGCGGTATACGGATTCGGTCGTCTGCCGACCGGTTTTCTGCCGGAAGAGGATCAGGGCTACGCCGTGATCGGGGTGCAGTTGCCGGATGCCGCTTCCCTGGAACGAACCAGGAAGGTCATTGCCGAACAAATCAATCCGCTACTTGAAAAACAGGAAGGAGTTGCCAGCTGGATCGTCATTGGCGGAATCTCCCTGCTTGATAACAGCTCGAATCTTGCAAACGCCGCTGTTATCTATGTGATTTACGACACCTTCGAGGAGCGCGCGGAATCGGGATTGACGCAGGAAAGGATACTCGGGGAGCTGCGCAGCGGATTCGCGGGTCTTCAGGATGCCATTGTGTTCGCCGTCGTTCCACCGGCGATTCAGGGGCTGGGTGTTTCCGGAGGATTCCAGATGCAGCTGCAGCTCAAGGGCGGCAGCTCCGACTATGCCAGGCTTGAACAGATGGCCGGTGAAATGATCAGTGCCGGCACCGCACAGTCCGGAATCGGTGGGGTCAATACCTCCTTTCGCGCCAATGTGCCGCAGATGTTCGCGGATATCGATCGGGTGAAGGCGGAGACACTGGATGTTCATGTGGGGTCGGTATTCAATTCCATACAGTCGTTCCTCGGCTCCAGCTACATCAACCAGTTCAACAAGTTTGGTCGCAACTTCCAGGTCTATGTGCAGGCCGACTCCGGGTATCGCCTGGGCGCAGAGGACCTGCGGGGCCTGTACGTGCGTAACGATGCGGGACAGATGGTGCCGCTGGATACCTTGACGGAGGTGGATTTCGTACAGGCACCCGCGATAATCAGCCTCTACAACCTTTATCCAACCGCTTCGCTGAACGGCCGTCCCGCACCCGGATTCAGTTCAGGTGATGCACTGGCACTGATGGAGCAGATGGCCGAACGAACGCTGCCCCCCGATATGGGCTACGAGTGGACCGGTATGTCCTTTCAGGAACAGCGGGTCGGTGGGCAGGCGACCATCATATTTGCGCTGTCGATCCTGGTCGTGTTTCTGGTGCTGGCAGCCCAGTATGAAAGCTGGACCAATCCCGCGGCCGTTATTCTGGTCATCCCGCTTGCGCTGCTCGGCGTGGTGCTGGGCGTGATGGCTCGTGGTTTTGACAACAATGTGTACACCCAGATCGGGGTTGTGCTGCTCATTGCGCTGGCGAGCAAGAACGCCATACTGATCGTGGAATTCGCGCGCGAGCTGCGTGCCTCGGGTAAGAGTGTGGTTGATGCGGCAATCGAGGCAGCACACCTTCGCTTTCGTCCCATCCTGATGACCTCCTTCGCCTTCATACTGGGTGTGGTGCCCCTGGTCATCGCCAGCGGCGCGGGTGCAGCCAGCCGACAGGCCCTGGGAACCGTCGTTTTCGCCGGCATGATCGCGGCGACCCTGTTCAATGGCACCTTTGTCCCTGTGTTCTACACGGTATTCCAGCAAATCAGTGAGCGGCTGAAACGAAAATCGGGGACAGACCCGGATTAATTCCTCGCACTAGCGTTCATGGCGGATAGAGGCGTTGCAATCCAAATCCTCGATCTGCTAATCGTTCGCGGCGTCGTCCCGGTTTTCAAGGGCGGTAACACAGGGATTGCCACCGCCCGAGCCGAGATCGCTGAACGTGAACACCAGTAGCGCCGGATTGATCAGACCCGCGGCCAGGCCGCGAATGATATTCCGTTGCCTGGGTAGTACGGTCACTGCGACTTTCGGGGATACAAGCGTTCCGGTCACATTCACAGGATTCGCGACACTCACGAGGCTCGCTTGTTTCGGGCGTGGAACCAGCAGGATGTCGAGACCCTCTGTGTCCAGGTTCAGGGTGCCGCTCCCGGCGATGGTGAGCCGGTTCGTATCGAGCAGGAGTTCATCGGTTTTTGCGATGCCGTCTTCCACCTCGATACGCCCGACGATGCAGTTTATATCCATCATGGATTCCCTGCGCCATCCGCGTGACAACATCGTGATCACAAGGTCAGAGGACCACAGGCCGTACTGTTGACTCGCGATCCGGCCGGGGCCGCCAATAACAGTAATGTGGCCATTTGCCTGGCCGAGGAAGCTGCGCTGGGTTGCGCCCGGACCGGCGAGCTGGATGTCCAGGTCAACCCGGCCTTCCGCAAGATCAACAGTTTCCGCATCGGTGAGTATCAGCCCGTAGTCCAGGTCGTGCGCCATCAGCTTCAAGGTACTGAAAGGTGGATCGATAGCTGCATTCACATCCAGCTTGTAGGTGAGTATTGAACCGCTTCGCTCGTTTCGTACGCGCGCCGACACGAGTGTCGCGCCGTTCTCGATCGTTGCCGTGACTGCAAGATCTCCCAGGTCGCCGCTGCTCAAGCGGATCCGTCCGGCCTCGAGCCTGGCATCGAGGTTTACCGCCCGCAAGGTTTCTACCGGGAGCACATACTCGGGAATGATGCGTGTTTTGTCCTGGTGTTCTTCAGCGCCCTCGACAAACTCCAGGTCATCGTAATGTACAGTCTGAGAGCGAAGGTTTGCGTTGATCCGGGGTCGGGGTTCCCCGAGGTCAAAGACAATCGATCCGCTCATGTCGCTTTGCCCCGCTTCTACCTGGATGTCGCCCAGTGAGTAACGGTTGGTATCGTCGCTGAAATGCCCCGCAATCCGGTAGTTGCCCCGCAGTGGTATAACATAGTCGATGAGGGGGTCGAGTTCTCTCAGATCCTTTCCCGTGAGTTCAAATTCGAGATCAAGGCCTTTGCCCTCTAACGGATGGGTCACACTGCCGTCTGCGTTCAGGCTTGCATCGCTCGACTGCAGCGATAGATCAAGTGGCCATGGCCGGGTGCCCGTGACCAGCCCTTCGAGCGTGACGGTGTCCGCGACGAGTGCGAAGGGCCTGGCCCCGAAGTTGCCGTTCACGCTGAGCTTTACCGGTTTGGCCTGCCGTGCCTCGATTGTCGCCCCCCCAATATCGAGGATCCAGGCTTTTCCAGGTTGATCGTCGCCTGGTGTAATGCGGCCCCCTTGTATGTTGAGGTGGAGATCTGCACGCTGAGCCAGCGTCCGCATCGTCCGGCCGTGGCTTTTCACCTCAAGCGTCGTATTGTCTGCCGCGCCCGTAAACGGTGCATCTGCCCCAAGCTGTTCGAGCAGGCTACCCAGATCGAGTCGGGACGCCTGGGCCTCAAAACGGATCTCGGGTGTCTGATTGTCCAAATCGATGGACAACACACCCGTCATCGGGTTTCCCGCCAGGGTTGCCCGCATCGGCGATACGCTGAGTTTGCCCTGGTTTAGTTGGAAAACTGCCGTGGCACCGCGAATGGAAACGGGACTATCCATGAAGCGCCGCACATCCAGGTCCAGCTCGGCATCGATTGCAGCGAGCCAGTCGATTGGCATCGGCTGGTCGAAAACATCCGCCGCTGAGCTGCGGGCCGGGCGCGCTGCGGTGTCAGAAAAGAAATCCTGTACCCGCATCGACTGGGATACGAGTTTGCCCTTGAGCAGGGTGCGTCCATCTGCCGCTGTCCATTGCAACTCACCCGTAATGTCCGTAGCGCCGATTTTCCCTTCAAGGCCTGACAGGGTATTTGTCTCCCCGGCGTTGCTGAACGCGGCAGACAGGCGATAGGGACCGGTATCGGGCAAGGCTGTGCCGAGTAATGGGTTGAGTGATGAGGTGCGTTCCCCATCGAGGGTAGTCTGTATCTCGAGAGTGGTGCCGCCGGCGCCCTGGTTGATGGACCCGTCTGCGGTCAATGTCGCCTGGGGCGATCGTGCCTCCATGCTCAAGGGCCATGATTCGGTCTCCGATACGAGCGCCTCGAGCGTCATGGTCTCGGCGATGAGTGCGAGTGGTACGCCCTGATACTCGACCTCCGCCTCGACTCTCATCGGTCCGGCTTGTTTCGTCCCGATCTCGACCGCCGTGATATCGAGAGTCCAGGGCCTCCCGGCCTTGTCATCCGCAGAGCTGATACGCCCGGTTTGCGTCTTGAGATTCAGTTCTGCGCCCTGAAGCAGTGCCCGCAGCGTATGGCCGCGGGTGCTCACGGAAAGCGTCAAATTCTCCAGGCTGCCCTCGACCTCGCGGCCCGGCTCCAGCGTATCGAACAACTCGCCCAGATCCAGCTGCTCGATCCCGGCGGCAAGCCCGAATTCGGCTCCGCCTTCTGCCGGGCTGATGGTGAGTTCCCCCGTCACCGGCGCTCCTGCCAGGCTCGCACGCCAGGGAGACAGGGTGAGCCTGCCGTTGCTCAGCCTGGCCGTGGCAACCGCATTGCGGATTGGTACGGGACTGTCCATGATCTGTTGTACATCCAGCTCCAGTTCGGCATCGATTGCTGCCAGCCAGTCGAGCGGGACGGGCCGGTCCAGGGGGGCGGGCGTTTCCTTCTTGTCCATCGTGCCCGGCTCTGTACCGGTAAAGAGTTCCGGGATCAGCACCGATCCGGTGGCGATCCGGCCCTTGAGAAGGGGGCGCTCGCCGGTCCGTATCCAGTCGAGTGCGCCTGTTATGTCTGTCGCGCCGA
>JARFQV010000153.1 GCA_029287615.1 Pseudomonadota bacterium
GGGGCTGGCCGGCTCCCTGACCACGCTTGCCAAGATGTACGAGGACGGTAATGGCGTGGAGCGCGATCTGGATGAGGCCAGGCGTCTGTATGCCGAGGCCGGATTCGACATCTGACTCCGCGCTAACGTTCTCCCTGGATGGAGCTCTCCCCGGAAGATGCCCTGCGCATCAATGTTCTGCTTGCCAGCCCGATAGAGGCTGTGCGTATCGACGAGTCCAGCATGACGGTACACGCGCTGTCAGAAAAGGGGGAGGCACGCGTCAGGCTGAATCCGAATTGCAGGGAGGAAGCCTACCTGAGAACGGTACGCGAGGCCCTTTCCAGTCATATACTGGGCTCACCAGGTGGCTATCCTGTCTACCTTAAGCGATGGACACGCATGGGGCAGGCGAGGGATGAAATCCTGGAGTCCCTGTTGCTGCTCGGTGAGCCGGAAGCCGTGATTGCCGTGGTGAATGCCAGCGGACTGACCGATGAAATCGCACGGCGTGCCTGGTGGATCATGCAGTCCGCGGAAAATGCCCGATGCATGCTGAGTCAGCAGCCAGTGGCAGAAGGTGCCATGGGACCGGTACTGGCCGAATTCCTGGTCGAATTCTTGCCGTTCGAGGAAGAGCCCAGGGACATGATCGAGTCAGTCAGGCTTGTTTTACAGGCGGACTTGATCGGGGCAGCGACACGGCAGCAGCTCTGGGAGCGGGGGCGGTCGAGCAATGCCTATTATGTCGGCTTCCTGCAGGCGCTGCCGGATGCGCTGCCGGATCCGATGTCCCCGCACCCTGCCCGGGAAGCAGCCTGTCGCAGACTTGCGACTTTGATCGAAGCGGGTGACCCGCATGCCATCCAGTTTTGCCGTCTGCTCAGTGCCGAGGGGCAGACGTTTCTGGACACAGTCAGGCGCGTATTGAAGAAACCGTCAAATCAGGATGTGGTTGTATCCCTGCTGCATGCGATCAGCGCCTATTTCAAGACCATACATTTGGTGGACAGGCGCAGTGATGACATCGACGGGATTGTCAGGATGGCCAGCGAGTTAGGTGTAAAGAGGGATGCCGGTGAACAGGATGATGCCGGATTCCGGCGACTGGCGGCATCAGTTCCTGAGTTTTCCAGAATGGTGGAGGCCATGCTGGCTATGTCAATCATTGATGAGCCAGTAGTCAAGCCCGTGTTTTCCCGTACCGACGCGGTTGGCAGTGTCATGCGCAAGAAACTGAAGCCTGTATCCGACCCCATCCTGAGGCTGATTGATATACTGACGACCTGATGGCATGAGAGTTTCCATATGATCGACGTTCGTATGAACTGCACGGTAATGTGTACCTATTGCACGCGGGCCGAACACCTGCTGAGGGCCAAGGGCGTGAAGATCAACAAGATCTTTATTGACTCGATGGAGGATGGCTTCATGGAACTGTTCAGGCTGACCGGTCGCAGAACTGTGCCACAGATCTTCATTGGCGACAGGCATGTCGGCGGTTTCGACGATCTCGCGGCGCTGGAATTTGCCGGCGAACTAGATCCGCTACTCTCGCGCGAATAGGGCAATTCGTCAGAATCCGACACAAGGCAAAACTCCCAATGGAATTTTTACCGGTTTTTCTCAAGATCAAGGGACGCCCCTGCCTGGTTGTAGGTGGCGGCAAGGTGGCTGCACGAAAGGTGGCCTTGCTGCGAAGGGCAGGCGCAAATATCACTGTCGTAGCGCCAGTATTCTGTGATGAACTGCTGGCCTTGCGTGAGGCCGGTGATATCACATTCCACCACAGGGAATTTTCCGATAGCGATCTGAGTGATTTCGTACTGGTTATTGCGGCGACTGATGACAGGATTGTCAACCAGCGTGTGTATGATCTGGCCGGAATGCAAAATATCCCGGTGAATGTCGTGGACAATCCAGGTCAGAGCAGTTTTATCGTCCCGTCGATTATCGACCGTTCACCTGTTCAGGTCGCCGTTTCGACAGGCGGGGCCTCACCGGTCCTCGCTCGCCTTCTGCGCGCCAGGCTCGAGAGTTTCATCCCTTCCGCCTACGGGCGGCTTGCCGCCCTGGTGGATGAGTACAGGCACAAGGTCAAGACGCGCTTTGTTATACCGGAACAGCGACGTTATTTCTGGGAAGCCGTATTGCAGGGCAGGGTGGCGGAGCTGCTCTTCGCCGGCCGGGGGGATGAAGCACGCCGTGCACTGGAAGAGGCGATCAGCGATACAGACAAGGAATACAGTACCGGTGGCGAGGTTTATCTTGTCGGCGCCGGACCGGGTGATCCTGACCTGATCACGTTTCGGGCGCTACGGCTGATGCAGCAGGCAGACGTGGTGGTATACGACAGGCTGGTGGCGGAGCCAATACTCGACATGGTGCGTCGGGATGCCGAAATGATATATGCCGGGAAAGAGAGAGATCGCCATGCGCTGACACAGGAAAGTATCAACGAACTGCTGGTGCGACTGGCGAAGCAGGGCAAACGCGTGCTGCGATTGAAAGGCGGAGATCCGTTTATCTTCGGGCGAGGCGGTGAGGAAATCGAGACGCTGTTTGAGGAGGGTATACCCTTCCAGGTTGTCCCTGGCATCACAGCCGCAGCGGGTTGTGCCTCATATGCAGGTATCCCCTTGACACACAGGGACTATGCACAGTCCTGTACTTTTGTTACAGGCCATTTGAAAGACGGTAGTGTGGATCTTGACTGGGAAAGACTGGCACGCCCTGCCAATACCATTGTGTTCTATATGGGCTTGCACAGTATATCGATAATCTGCCGCAAACTGGTAGCGCACGGCATGTCGGAAAACACTCCTGCTGCCCTGATTCAACAGGGCACAACACATAATCAGCGTGTATATATCAGTACGCTGGGATCACTGCCTGATGTTGTTGATGTTGAGGATATCAAGCCGCCTACACTCATAATAGTGGGGGATGTTGTGAAGCTGCATGAGAAGCTGGAGTGGTTCAATTCAGATTGAATATCCAGAGTAGTTCAACCAGCAGCCCGGAAATGGAGGTGATTCATTGAATTTTGATGCAGACTGGAAATGCGTAGATGCAGAACTTGAGCAGACTTTTATGCGTCTGGTGCTGGTTACGTGTTGTATTTTATATGGGATTATCTTGGTAAAACTTGGTCTGCTCAATTCATCTTATACATCGCCATTGTTTCTCATGGGTTATATGTATGTGGTTTTCTCTGTGTTGACAATAGCGCAAGCACATACTGACATAAAAAATAGACATTGGAGGCATACTGTCTATATGGTCCTTGATATTGTGCTTGTAACAGTGCTGCTTAGGGCGTTTGGTGAGTATGGCTTGCCATTTTTTGTGATTTATTTGTGGTTAACAGTAGGTAATGGTTTCAGGTATGGCTATCGTGAAATGATTCTATGTGCCATGTTGACATTGTCCGGTTTTCTTATAGTGGCAGTGACTACGCATTATTGGCGAGACAACCCGTTGCTTACGTCTATGGGCTTTATGCTGCTCACAATAATTCCACTCTACGTAGCAGTTTTGCTTAAACGGCTACAATTGGCGAAACAACGTGCTGAGATCGCTACAATTGAAAAGTCACGATTTATCGCAAATATAAGCCATGAAATCAGAACGCCCTTGAACGCGATTATCGGTTTCAGCGAACTGATTCGATTGGGGAAGAGCAGTACTAAACACATCAGGGGGATACAGGAGTCAGCAGGTATTCTGATGTCGCTTGTGAATGGCATTCTGGATTTCTCCAAGATCGAGGCAGGGCATATCAGGCTGGTAAATACTACTGCTGCTGTGAACGACATCGTAAATTCGGTTAAGATTATATTTGAGCCTCAGGCAGAGGAAAAAGGCATTAGTCTTATTTGCAAGGTAGGAGTTGATGTGCCTGGTAGTATTCTCTGTGATGAGGGGCGCTTGCGCCAGATACTGGCCAATCTGCTTGGAAATGCCGTCAAGTTTACAGACCGCGGTGAAGTCAAACTTCTTCTTGATTGCGTAAGGGACGATGATGGCGCTGAGTTTCTGCATTTCAGTGTTACTGATACCGGTATCGGTATCCAGCAGGAGTTGTTGCCAACAATATTCGAAAGGTTCAGGCAGGCAGATGACTCTGCAGAACGTCGCTATGGCGGGACCGGTCTGGGTACGGCGATTGCCAGGCACCTCGTCGAGCTTATGGGGGGCGACATAGGTGTGGAGAGTACCTTTGGCAGGGGGAGTTGTTTCTGGTTCCGGATTCCACTGATCCGGCCTGATGGTAATTCAGCTACACTGGGCAATTTATCGGCACACTACGACACAAATGCACTACGGCTAAATACAGGGAAACCCCTGCGTCTGCTGATTGCAGAAGACAGCAAGATCAATCAGCAGGTTCTGTCGGGCATGCTGGAACTGTTTTCGGTCGATTTCGATGTGGCCTCATCCGGACCCGCAGCCCTTGAGATGGTGGAAACCTGTCGGCCGGATATGATTTTTCTGGATATCCAGATGCCCGGCATGTCCGGGCTGGATGTGATCAGGGAATATCATCGATGCTGCACTCCCGCTGAACAGGCGCCGGTAGTGGTAATTACCGGTGATGCGACTTCCGATATCCGGCGGGAGTGTGAACAGCTTGGCGTGTGGTCCTTCCTCACCAAGCCGGTGGATCTCGGGCAGCTCTATGATGTCCTCTCGGGGTATGTTGCCGAGTGCCGACCGGCTGTGATCTCTACCTGACGGCGTATTTCTATTACTCTTTGATCGGGGTCTGCTATTTGGCATGGTCTTATTGCCATGACGGTATATAATGCCGTGCTTCCCGACTGGCTACCCGTTTACTGATCTCCATGACTGTAAAGACCCGTTTTGCCCCGAGCCCGACCGGTTATCTGCACGTTGGCGGGGCACGTACCGCACTGTTTTCCTGGCTGCATGCCCGCAAACATGGCGGTAAATTCGTCCTGCGTATTGAAGACACTGATCTGCAACGATCCACCGCTGAGTCCATAAATGCCATCCTCGAGGGCATGACCTGGCTGGGACTCGAATATGATGATGGCCCGCTATACCAGACCCATCGTTTCGAGCGCTATAACGAAATAATCCAGCGCTTGCTTGAGGATGGGCTGGCCTACCGCTGCGATTGTTCACAGGAACGGCTAGACAGGCTCCGGGAAGGCCAGATGCAGCGAAAGGAAAAGCCTCGCTATGACGGCCACTGTCGTGGCCGGAAGATCGATGCCGGGAGCCCACATGTGGTGCGGTTCTGCAATCCCGATACAGGGAATATCATTGTCAATGACCTGGTCCGAGGCAAGGTCGTGTTCCACAACAATGAGCTGGATGATCTAGTCATACGGCGCACGGATGGATCGCCCACATACAATCTGACCGTGGTCGTAGATGATCTGGATATGGGTATTACGACTGTCATCCGCGGTGACGACCATCTCAACAACACGCCGCGGCAGATTAATATCCTACAGTCCCTTGGACAGGAGCCGCCCGAGTATGCCCATGTGCCGATGATTCTCGGGGATGACGGTGCCAGGTTGTCCAAACGTCACGGTGCCGTTAGTGTGATGGAATACCGCAGGCAGGGCATTTTACCGGAAGCCCTGCTGAACTATCTTGTGCGGCTCGGCTGGTCGCATGGCGACCAGGAAATATTCCCTATTGATGACATGATCGAGTTGTTTGATATTTCCGACGTCAACCGGGCTGCATCGTCGTTCAATACTGACAAGCTGTTATGGCTCAACCAGCATTACATAAAGAACGATGACCCGGCGCGGATTGCCCGGCTGTTGAGTCCGCATATGGGTGAACTGGGTATAGACCCTTCTGTGGATCCGCCGCTGGTGGATGTTGTGGCCGCACAGCAGGAACGTGCTCAGTCACTGGTCGAAATGGCGCAAATCAGCGCATTCTTCTACCAGGACTTCGAGGAATATGACGAGACAGCCGCAAAAAAACACTTGCGGCCGGTGGCATATGATCCGTTGCAGAGGATGCGTGCGGCGCTGGAGTCACTGGATAGATGGGAGCCGGAAGCGCTGCACCAGGCCGTGGTTGATGTTTCTGGTGCGCTTGACCTCAAAATGGGCAAGGTGGCCCAGCCGCTGCGGGTAGCTGTGGTTGGTCGTGCAGCCTCGCCGGGTATTGATGTGACGCTGCACCTCGTTGGCCGGGAGGCCTGCCTGCGGCGCATCGACAGGGCGCTGGATTTTATACAGAAACGAATGGACGAGAGTGCATCATGAGTAACGCACCGGAAAAATCACCCGGTAACTTTATCCGGCAGATCATCGATCAGGATATTCAATCGAACAAGAACGATGGCCGGGTGGCGACCCGCTTTCCGCCAGAGCCCAATGGCTATCTTCATATCGGTCATGCCAAGTCGATCTGCCTGAACTTCGGTATCGCCGCTGACTATAACGGCACCTGCAACCTGCGTTTCGATGACACAAACCCGCACAAGGAAAACATCGAGTATGTCAGGGCGATCGAGGAGGATGTGCGCTGGCTTGGATATGACTGGGAGGATCGTTTATTCTACGCTTCCGATTATTTCGAGCAACTTTATGCGTATGCTGTCGAACTGATTGAAAAGAGACTTGCCTATGTGTGTGACCTCACCGCCGAGGAGATACGCAGCTATCGTGGCACGCTGACCCAGGCGGGCAGGGAAAGCCCCTACAGGGGGCGCAGTATGGAGGAGAATCTGGACCTGTTCAGGCGCATGCGCAATGGTGATTTCGAGGATGGTGCCCGCGTACTGCGGGCCAGAATCGATATGGGGTCGCCGAATATGAATCTGCGCGACCCCACTCTCTACCGGATACGTCACGGCGTGATTCACCACCAGACAGGCGAGGCCTGGTGCATATATCCGATGTATGATTTCACGCACCCCGTCTCGGATGCGCTGGAAGGGATTACGCATTCAATTTGCACGCTCGAGTTCGAGGACCACCGGCCGCTTTATGACTGGGTGCTCGAACATGTTTCGGTGCCTTGCCAGCCGCGGCAAATCGAATTCTCACGCCTCAACCTCGAATACACGATGATGAGCAAACGCAAGTTGACCGAGCTCGTCGAAGACGGTTATGTGGAGGGCTGGGATGACCCGCGGATGCCCACCATAGCCGGCTTGCGACGGCGCGGATTCACACCGGCCTCACTGCGTGATTTCTGCGACCGTATTGGTGTCAGCAAGTCGGACAACACGGTTGAAATGGGTGTGCTGGAAAACAGTATTCGCGAAGACCTAAATACAAATGCACCACGCCGAATGGCAGTCTTACATCCCCTGAAGGTGGTTATTACAAATTATCCTGAAGATGGTGAAGAGAATGTACCTGCGCCGAATCATCCACAGGATGAGACCATGGGAATGCGGCAATTGCCGTTTACCCGGGAGGTCTATATTGACCGGGAGGATTTCCGTGAGGAAGCACCAAAGAAGTTTAAGCGCCTGGTGAGCGGTGGCGAGGTGCGGCTTCGCAATGCCTATGTCATACGCTGCAACGAGGTTGTCAAAAACAACCAGGGCGAGACTATTGAACTGCACTGCAGCTATGATGCGGCCACGCTAGGTGCCAATCCGGAAGGCCGGAAGGTGAAGGGCGTGATCCACTGGGTGTCCGCGAAGTACGGTGTGTCGGCTGAAGTACGCCTTTACGATCGCCTGTTCAACCACCCTGCACCGGATAACGCAAAGGACGGCAGGGACTATCATGAACACCTGAATCCTGACTCGCTGAGAACCATGACAGGTTGCATGGTTGAACCCGGTCTGGCCAATGCCGCTGGGGGGGAGCGGTTTCAGTTTGAGCGCGAAGGCTACTTTTGTGTCGATCCTGTCCTGTCGAGTGAAGAACGCCTGGTTTTCAACCGCACAGTCACGCTGCGTGATTCCTGGGCGAAGATCGAGCAGCAGCTGAAGGCTGATTGATTTAACCTTCGTGAATTATCCATGCTTTACAATAAGTAAGCTTCCTCGATGTGCCGAAATATGCTTGACAGTAACAGCTGGTTCACGTAAATTGCGCGATTCGTTTTCGGGGCTATAGCTCAGCTGGGAGAGCGCTTGCATGGCATGCAAGAGGTCGGCTGTTCGATCCCGCCTAGCTCCACCAAATCCGTCCCCATCGTCTAGTCGGCCTAGGACACCGCCCTTTCACGGCGGTAACAGGTGTTCGAATCCCCTTGGGGACGCCATATAAAACAAGATGTTATGGCGTTTTTGTAGATTGTTTGCGGAATATTTACGGAATTATTATCTAAATATTTTAGGTAAGAGCAATGTCGATTTTTAAGAAAGCCAAGAGC
>JARFQV010000022.1 GCA_029287615.1 Pseudomonadota bacterium
ATACCGGGGGGAGCGTTTCCGGGTGAGGAAATAACAGTTGTTTGCCGCGCGGCCCGGAAAGGATGTCAGAACGGGCGGTCCAGCGGAATCCAGGGGCCTCCTAGCCCGCAGCGGATTTTTTCCTCGGAGGCATCGCGTATCTCGCGGATTTCTACCTCGAAGGGTAGAGTCTGGCCTGACAGTGGATGATTGCCATCGAGGTAGGCGATTTTGTCACGGATTTCGGTAATTCTGAAATCGACCTCATTCCCATCCTCATCCTTTCCCGCAACCCGGCCACCCTCGGTAGTGCTTTCTCCCTGCCGGAACTCGTCACTTGGCACCTGGCACAAGAGATCGACAGTACGGGTTCCAAATGCGTCATGCAGTAAAGAGCCTTGCCCTTACAATATCACCCACCTTGCGGTTCTGGAGGGCGGCTTCCAGCCCGGGAAAGCGTGTCCCGGCTCCGTGCAGGTACTGGACGGGAGTCCTTGATGTTTCCCTTGTTGCAATACCATTATCTTTGGTAAGCGTATACTGTATGGTAATAAGCCTGTCTTTCAGGATAGTCGCGCTATTATTCATCCTGTGTCTTTGAATCGGCAGCGCGATAAACCACGAACTTCGCGGCACCCATGCGGGTCCAAGTTTAACAATAGAATGGAATGGGATTGCGTGCCATTTGTTGCAGGGATACCACATGGTCAGAAATCAGGCAAGATTTTCCATCGGGCAGTGTGTGCATCACGAATTATTCGACTATCGAGGTGTGATTGTTGATGTCGATCCCGTCTTTCAGGCCAGCGATGCGTGGTATGAGCAGGTTGCGAAGAGCAGGCCCCCGAAAGATCAGCCCTGGTATCAGGTACTGGTTGATGGTTCCGATCGGGAAACCTATGTTGCTGAACGTAACCTGCAGGCAGATGATTCCAGTGAACCAATCGAACATCCCCGTATCCCGGAGCTGTTTATTGGATACAGGGATGGCCTGTATATAACCAGGAACACCCTGAACTAGACCGGGATACTACAGGACACCTTTCTTCAATTTTCAACCATGCTCAAATCGATACAGCAGTTCTTTGAGAGAAACATATCTATCCAGACGCATGATCCCGGTCAGCAGGAGCATGCGTTGCAGTTGGCTACAGCGGCATTGCTGATGGAGATGACGATTGCAGACTCCGCGATATCAGATGCGGAGCGAAAGGTAGTGGAGGAAAACCTGCAGCGGGTTTTTACGCTGACGGATGATGAAACCAGGAAACTGTCTGAACTGGCTGAACAGGAAGCCGAGGAGGCTACCTCTCTGTATCAGTTTACCGGGATAATCAACCGGGAATACACACCTGCAGAGAAGGTCCTGGTTGTGGAGATGTTGTGGCGTGTTGCCTTTTCGGATGGCCGGCTGGACCCCAATGAAGAACATCTCGTGCGGAAGCTGGCTGGCCTGCTGCATGTGCCGCACAGGGAATTTATTCAATCAAAACATAGGGTTGAGGAAGAGTTATCCGGGGGGTGATAGATGGGGGCAAGAAAAGCCCCCATTTATCGTGTCCCGAGAAGAACAATACCGGGACAAGGCGCATCCTTGCGCTATACAGATTCCTGGCTAGTTTACTGCCATGTCCTTCAGTGCCTTCAGTGGTCGTACCTTGACCACGGTCGTTGCCGGTTTGGCGGCGAAAGTGGTTTCTTCACCGGTAAAGGGATTGATGCCCTTGCGTGCCTTGCGCGCCGGTTTTTTCAATGTTGTGATCTTGAGCAAACCGGGCATGGTGAAACTTCCGGCGCCTCTTTTCTTGATGTGCCGATTTATGAGTATGCCCAACTCATCAAACACCGCACTTACCTCCTTCTTCGAGATTTCGGTTTTCTCGGCGATTTCAGTAAGGATTTTCGACTTACTGTATGGTTCGCTGATAGCAGTCAACTTCGGTCCTGCTGCTTTTCCCTTTGCGGCTACCTTTTTGCGTGCTGCCATTGTGTTAGCTCCTCTCAATGGGTTGGTGATCGGGAAGTTCCCGGGCGTAAGATAGCATAAACAAAAAAATGGTAAAGGTTTTTAAGGCAGGAAAATACCTTTTTTGCAGTGTTTTGTAGGTGCATGTGCTTTTTCGTGCTTATATGACAGCCTGTGCGGCCATTTGATATTTCCGTTTGCCGCTTCTTGCCTGTTTCTCACACTTCCCCGGCAGCAGGAATTTCTCGCTGACAAACCGGCTGATTCAGGGGTTTGATCAATACCTGATGGTATTTTTCCGGGCATCTTGATGTATCAGGCTGGACTCGCGGGCTTTCCGGTTTCGCATGGTTGCAGACTCTGTGTAGCTAGCGATTATCAACAGTACAAAATACCGCAGTTCTGCCGATAGCGGATGAGGCATGACTGCCGGGCATTGCTCAATACGCGGCAGATGATACCTGTTGATGTTGCCGTATCGTGTTTTCAGGATCTGGTACCGGGTACGTACCGCAATCCATGCCTAAAAAACTTCCGAATCCCGCCGATAGATCATATGCAGGATACTTTCCTGCACGGAGGTGTTTTGTCTCCGGTTTCGAGGTCAGGCGAACAACACAGGCAGAACAATCCGGATGGTCGCAGCTACCAAAAGAATCAAGGACAAGAAAATCCTGCGGGAACTGATCCCTCTCAATGCACTCTCGGAGACTCATTTTGAGGAAATCACCCGGAACGTTGAGGTGGTTGAAATCCAGGCGGGCAAATACCTGTTCAGGAAGGGCGACAGGGACAATAAGTCTGTATATCTCCTCGAAGGTGTGGTCAACCTTATTGATGAAAACAGGGCGATTGCGGGTATCGTGGAGCTTGGTACCGATATCAGCCGTTACCCGATCGCGAATCAGCAACCCAGGCCCCTTTCCGCCAGGGCTGCAACCAGGGTACTTATCGCACGTATCGATTCCAGCTTGCTGGATGTACTGCTGACATGGGACCAGTCCAGTGGTTGCGAGGTGGTCGACATAAAGGCGGAAGAGGACGAGGACTGGATGACGCGCATGCTCCAGTCCGATGCATTCATCCGCCTGCCTCCTGCGGATTTGCAACGGCTTCTCATGACTATCGAGTCTGTGCCCGCCAATGCCGGAAAGGTGGTTGTAAGGGAAGGTGATGAAGGTGATTATTTCTACATAGTTCGCGAGGGTCGTTGTTCGGTAACCCGTATATCCCCGAATGGTGGTCCTGATGAAATGCTTGCGGAACTGGTCAATGGAGATTGTTTCGGGGAGGAGGCTCTGGTCTCCGAGAATCGGCGGAATGCAACCGTTACCATGCTGACCGACGGGACCCTGATGCGGCTGGCCAAGAAAGACTTCATAGAACTCCTCAAGAAACCGCTCGTTCATTATATCAACCATGAGCAAGCGGCCTCGATGGTAGAGGATGGAGCGGTTTGGCTCGATGTTCGCCTGCCCGGGGAGTATGCAAATTTTGCATTCGAGGACAGTGTAAATATCCCGCTTTCCACGCTGCGAGACCAGGTATCTGAATTAATCTTCAACACCAAGTACATCATATACTGCGATACGGGACGCAGGAGTGCCTCGGCAGCCTTTATTCTGAGTCATCGCGGCTTTGAGGTGTATGTTCTTGAAAACGGATTGAATGGTGGTGTTCCGCCAGAAGCCTTGTCCCGCTCGACCGTTGGTCCTGCTTTGCCGGATCACAGTGAACGGGTTGATGATGAAACAGAGGAGGAAGGTGCAGAAATCATTGATTTTTCCGACAGACAGGATGACTCCGGGGTGTCAGGGAACCAGGGCACTCCGGTACTGGATGAAGAAATAGAGAAAATGCATGCGGAGATTGATCGACTGAAATCCGAACTGGAGACGGCGGTCGGGGACCGTGATCATTCCAACCGTGCACAGGTTGATTTGCTGGAGGAGATCAAGTCTCTTGAGCAGCGGCTGGCAGAAAACGGGGTGGAAATGAGCCGGCTGACAAATGAGGTAGCTGAAGAGCGACGAGTTGCACAAGCCGCCCGGGAGCAGTTTCAGTCTGAGGAGGCAACGCTTCGTGACGAACTGGAGGAGGAAAAATCAAGGGCGGGTGCAGAGATCGAACGTCTGCAGCACTGGATCGAATCTGCAGGGCAATCATCGGACGAGGGAAGCGATGCACTTCAGCAGCAATGCGTATCCTTGAAGAAGGCGCTCATGGAAAAGGATCGAGGACTGGAGGCTACGGTCAGCGAGATGGAAGGAATTGCGCGCGAACGTGATGCAGCGCGCCAGTGCATTGACAAACTGCAGCAGGAGGTAGTTGCACTCCAGGAGCAGCTGTCCGGGAATGGGCAGGCCACCGAGGCAGAAACGGCTTCCTTGAAACAGGAGGTAGCGGACCGGGAAGTGAAGCTGAGAGAGGCTGAGCTGCGGGCAGAGGAGTCGGAGGGGCGGATCACCGGTCTGGAGGAGGAATTGTCCAGAATAAGCGGGGACAAGGCGGTTGCCGAGCAGGGACTGGAAGACTCCAGGAGGGAGATCGAGGAGTTGAAGGAGCAGCATGTGCAGGCTTTGAAGGATGCCATGGATCAGGCCACAAGTAATAATGATGGACTGGAAAAGATCCAGAACCAGCTCAAGGAGCAGAATGACCTGGTCAACAGGCAGCAGGGCAAGATCGATCGCCTGCGCAAGAAACTGGAGCATGCAACTGCAGAAATGCAGGAGATGCGGGAAAAGGAACGTGAAAATATCGCCTACCTGCGTGATGAACTCGCAACGGAAAGGCAGGCGCGAGCCGAGGAACGCTCGCAAATGGCGGCACGGCAGAAAGAGTTAAAGGATCAGCTCGCAGCAGTCTCACACCAGCATGAAGCCGCGGTTCAAAACCATCCGGGAGAACTGGCGGTTGCAAAAGATGAGGCGCGCGAGGAAGAGCGGGTGCGCCTGCAGTTCGTGCTCGATGAACAGGAACGCACTGATCAGCAGCTGGCTGCCTTGCGCGCCGAACTGGAGAGGGCGCATGCGGAGGCCGCGCATGCCGTGGAGCAGGAGCGGGCACAGCATGAGGCAGATCATGAGCTTTTGCGGCAGGAAGTGGACCAGTCCAAATCCACTATCGGTGATCTCGAGGAACGGCTCGCGAAGGCCACTGAGGAGAGGAATCTGGCCGAGTCCGATGTCAAGGTTTTCCGGGAGGAAGCGAATACTCTGCGTGCAGAGGTAGAGGTGGCTCGTGGTCTGATGGGTGTGGAGGGAAATGACCGGGTTGAGGATCCGGTAGTCCTGCGTGAACAACTCGAGGAAGCCAGAAAAAACGTAGAAATCGCCGTCAGGTTGAGGGCGGAGGCCGTATCTGCGCGGGACATATCGGAGCAGGAAAGAAGGCGTTTACATCAGCGTCTGGAAAAGATTCAGGGCGGGATCGGTGATGCCGAACCACCATTGGATGAGCCATCCCCGAACAAAGAGGGCGACCAGTCTCCAGCAGGATCCGCTACAGAAAACATTGGGGGGGATCTTTCGTATTCTACCGAGTCGAGACCCGTATCAAGACCTGCTTCCAGACCGATCGAGCCGGTATATATAACAGAAAAAAAGAAAACGCGTGTCGGTATTCCGGGTATCTGGCTGGTTGCTTCCATGGCAATCGTTGCCATTGCCGGTGGTATTCTGTTTTTCCTGCAGTTGACACCTGAAACCAGTGTGCCTTCCGAATCCGAGCCGGTTGCCTTGGAAGCGCAGGGCACAGAGTCGGTGCCCCGGACAATGGACAAAGTAGTCGAAGCGGTGCCTGAAGTACCCGTCGTCCCGGAATTGCAGCCAGCGACAGAGAGACCGGATCCGTACCAACCAGCGCAGACTGCTTACCCCGGGGCAACGGTCAGCGAGACAGCCACTGCTGATACTGGCCAGGTAGATTCACAGGAAAAAACGGTCATATCCACAACGCCACTTAGCTTCTACGATACCCTGGCAGGTGGTGGTCGTGGTCCGGTAGTTACCACGATTGGCCCAGGCAACTTCAGAATGGGTAGCGGGACTATCTCATTGAGCTTTGAGGAACGCCCCAGACATGAAGTGTCGCTGCAGGCATTTGCCATCGGAAAATACGAGGTCAGTTTTGCAGAATATGAACAGTTTGCGCGCGCAACGGGTCGGATAGTGCCTGGTAATGAAGGTTGGGGGGGCGGCAACCGTCCGGTTATCAACGTCTCGTGGGGCGATGCGGTGGCATATACAAGGTGGTTGTCGGAGCAAACCGGACATGTCTACCGCCTGCCAACAGAGGCTGAGTGGGAGTACGCCGCGCGGGCAGGTACGGAGTACCTGTACTGGTGGGGTCCGGAGCCAAGTACGAATCTGGCCAATTGCTTCAACTGTGGCAGTAAATGGGATGATGTGCAGACTGCCCCGGTTGGAAGATTCACGGCCAATGGTTTCGGTCTGCATGATACGGCCGGTAACGTGATGGAATGGGTTCAGGACTGCTATCATCCGAACTATCAGGGCGCACCTGATGATGGAACCGCCTGGGTCGAGCCAGGGTGTACCCTGCGTGTATCCAGAGGAGGATCCTTTTCCAGTCCGCTGGACAGCCTGCGCAGCAGTAAACGGAATTTTTTTGAGCAATACTCCCGTCTTGATAATCTTGGATTTCGCGTAGTTCGCGAACTTTAGGGCTGCGCCCGGGGACAACCGATTCTTGTGATCTGCCTTCCTCCGGTCGAGCCTGCCGGTTGACAATCCAATCCGGTGACGTAGTCTCTTACCGGAGTTATGGCAAGTATTCTTGGTACAGGTAATGCAACGCTGGATATCATCCTGAGCATGGATGAATATCCAGCAGAAGATGCCGAGATCCGTGCGTTGGACAGGCGAATGTGTCGCGGTGGCAACACGGCGAATACACTTGTGGTATTGAGTATGCTCGGTCACCGGTGTGTGTGGGCCGGTATACTGAGCGATGATACAGGCGGGTTTTTTATCCGCGATGATCTGATGAGCCATCAGGTCGAACTGCATCCCGGCCGCACAGTCCGCAACGGTGTTGTTCCCACTTCCTATGTCATGCTGAATCGCCGTAACGGATCCCGAACCATTGTTCATTATCGCAATCTGCCCGAGTTCACCATTCAGGATTTCGAACGGGTAGACCCGGAAAAGTATGACTGGTTGCATTTCGAGGGTCGAAACATAGAGGAGACGCGCCGGATGCTCTCCCGCGTACGGTGCCATAATCCGCACATACCGGTCTCCCTGGAGATCGAAAAGAACCGGCCCGGCATCAGCGGGCTTTTCACCTATGCCGACGTCCTTCTGTTTTCCAGGCAGTACGCTGTTGAGCAGGGTTTCCGGGAACCACTGGACTTTCTGCGTTCTGTCAAGGCTGAGTGTGCTTCAGCAGACCTGTATTGCACCTGGTCCGGTGAGGGTGCTGCTGCATTGACTCGCGGCGGTGAAGCGTGTCGTGTGCCTGCCTGGTCGCCACAGAAGGTCGTGGATACTCTGGGCGCAGGCGATACCTTTAATGCCGCAGTTATCGATGGTTACCTGAAAAATCAGGATATCGGTACAATCCTTCGCGCTGCGAGCGAGCTGGCGGGCAGGAAATGCGGGCAGCAAGGGTTTGACGGCCTGACATGATGGCTCGGGAGGCATGGGTTTGGCAGTGAAGGATAAGGATATCCTGTGTGCGCTGAACGAAATTACTGATCCGGGAAGTTGCGGTTTCAGTGCGCAACTGACGGGTGGTACCAGAGAGATCCTGGTGGTTCGGGTGCAGGATCGTGTGTACGGGTACGTTAACAGTTGCCCGCATACGGGTGCTCCCCTGGACTGGATACCGGACCGCTTTCTGAGTTTGGAAGGCGATTATATCCAGTGTGCAAACCATGATGCCCTGTTTCGGATCGAGGATGGAATCTGTGTGTCGGGTCCATGCACAGGTCAGGGGCTGGGGGTTGTGCCGCTGGAAGTAGTCGATGGAATGATTATCCTCTCACGGAAGGCAGATGGCTGCTTGCCGCATACAGGTCACGAAAATCATGAGCCATGAAATCCGTTATCGAGGTCTGCAATATCAGCGTCTGTTATGATGTGATGCAGACTGTATGGAACAGGGAGATACAAGACCATGATCGTGTCCATGCTTCCTGTACCACGGTTGCCTTCCTGGACATTGCAGGCAGCCATCCCCTGTATTGCCTGGCAGATTCGGAATCGTGTTTTACTGTCCGTACGCCGCCTCGCGCGAAAGCGCGTTCTGATACTGCAGATCGGTGAATAGCTGAACCAGGGAATAATTGCTATCTGTCGATATCATCAAGCGGATTGTTGTGGTTGCCGCTGGAAGCAAGATCCAGGTCTACCCCATAATCCTCCCGCTGGATATCCATCGATCCAGACCAGTCCTCCGGTGGTTCGATGGCCTCGACTTCCATATCACGCCAGGTATCGATGTCGATTTCCTCAACCGCACCATCGAAGTACTGAACTTCCAGCGTACCGTCATCATCATCACTTGCGACAATTTCGAAGTCATCGCCTCTGGAATTTTTATACCAGTCACCAATACGGGGTTGATACTCATTAGCCATTATGATTACCTCCGTGAGGTATCTGCTGATACGTGTCGATTTTTGTGTTTGTGATTCCCTGATGTAGCCTGTTCCTCAGTTCATGTTATAGAACGATGCAGAGAAGATGGCAAGCATTCTGAAGATGTTTCATTGCCGTCAAATTTCCACCGCATTATGTGGCAAAATTTTTCATACTGATCAGTCAATCTTTATCCCGATCGCCGGGATGACGGAATCCGGGTGTATCCTGCAGAATCCGTATACGAAGTGCCGCGAATCGCGATGCGATGTCTAACTTATTGAAAGTCTGAAGGAGAGAATATTGAACTGGTGGGGAAAGCTGGTTGGCGGGGCCTTTGGTTTCATGCTTGGTGGTCCACTGGGTGCCTTGCTCGGTGTCGCGATCGGCAGCAGCTTTGACAAGGGTTTGCGTGGCGCCATGGAAGGACCTTCACCGGATTTCGGTCCTGGTGAGCAGGAACGGGTGCAAACTGCGTTCTTTACCGCCACTTTTTCGGTAATGGGGTATCTGGCCAAGGTGGATGGCCGCGTTTCCGAAGATGAGATTCGGCTGGCGCGCGAGGTGATGGCGCAGATGTCACTGTCATCCGATCTAAAACAGACCGCAATGCGCCTGTTCACAGAAGGCAAACAGCCAGGTTTTCCTCTGGATGGCGTCATTGATCAATTTCGCCGTGAATGTCACCGGCGGACAAATCTCATGCAGATGTTTATCGAGATACAATTGCATGTTGCCTATGCCGACGGCGTAATGCATGACAAGGAGCGGCGTGTATTGCTCGGGATTTGTGAACGGCTGGGTTTTACACCGTCACAATTTCAGCAACTTGAGGCGATGGTTCAGGCGGCCAGGCACTTTTCCAGTGGTGGATACCAGGCCCAGGCATCTCCAGCCAGCCTGCTCAAGGATGCCTATGACGTACTGGGTGTGCAGGCATCATCCAGCGATGATGAAATCAAAAAGGCATACCGCCGATTGACCAACCAGCATCACCCGGACAAGCTGGTGGCGAAGGGATTGCCGGAAGAGATGATCAAGCTGGCTACTGAAAAAACACAGGAAATACGCAAGGCCTATGAAATTATTCGGGATGAGCGTCGAAAGAACAAATGAAAACGGTTACAACACACTGATAGTTAATGTTTAAATCGGGGTGTTGCCGATATGCCTTTTTTCACGATCAATACATGCGGGTAATCCGTTCAGTCGGCAAATTCTCACAGTGAAAAAACCGGAGGCGATTCTGGACCAGGCAGAGACTGACTTCCTTGAATCGTGTTAATCAGACGAACCCGGGGCACGATACCAGCGCCGGCCGGGTGGAGGGGATGATCTGGTCCCGCGCCGTAATCCCCACGGGATGCTGAAAATAAGCGCATGATGCGTTAAAGTTCGCGTTTCGCATATTCATGAAGCAAGCTCAATCTTAAAGAGGGTATAGCCATGGCGGATTATCAAATCGCGCCTTCCATCCTGTCAGCGGATTTCGCGCGGCTGGGAGAGGAAGTTACCAATGTGCTGGATGCCGGCGCCGACATTGTCCATTTTGATGTCATGGACAATCATTATGTGCCGAATCTGACCATCGGACCACTCGTCTGTGAGGCTCTGCGCAAGCATGGTGTGACAGCCGACATAGACGTTCACCTGATGGTCAAGCCGGTGGATAGAATCATACCGGATTTCGCCGAGGCTGGCGCCACCTATATCACCTTTCACCCGGAAGCCAGCGAACATGTGGACAGGTCGCTGCAACTGATCAGGGAGTGCGGATGCAAGTCGGGCCTTGTATTCAATCCCGCTACATCACTGGATTACCTGAGGTGGTCTATAGACAAGGTTGACATGGTGTTATTGATGTCCGTCAATCCCGGGTTCGGCGGGCAGAAATTCATCCCCTACGTCCTCGACAAGCTTCGCGAGGCGCGCAGGATTATAGATGACAGTGGCAATCAGATTCGCCTGGAGATAGATGGTGGAGTGAAGGTAGACAATATTGGCGATATCGCCGCTGCCGGTGCGGATACCTTTGTTGCGGGATCCGCAATCTTCGGTGCAGATGACTACAAGTCAACGATCGAATCCATGCGTGCGGAAATAGCAAGGGCAGTTGGATAAGAAACCGGGTAACAGACAGAACAGGGTTAGATGGTAATGCTTGTACGAAAGCCGAAGATGGTCCTGATTGATGTGGATGGCACGCTGGTGGACAGCGTTCCGGATCTTGCCTACTGTGTCGACAGGATGATGGAGCACATGGGACGTACTGTATGGGGCGAGTCCAGAGTACGGGACTGGGTCGGCAACGGCGTTGAACGGCTGGTCCGTCGCGCCCTGACCGGCACGCTTGACGGGGAGCCGGATGAGGAATCTTTCAAGCAGGCCTATCCCTGTTTTCTGGATCTCTATGCAGAGAACACATCGAAGCGCTCGTGCCTGTATCCAGGCGCAAGGGAAGGCCTGGATCAACTTGCTGCCCGCGGTTATGCTCTGGGTTGCGTTACAAACAAGGCAGCCTGTTTTACCGAACCGCTGCTGAGAAACCTGGATATTGACGACAAGTTCTCGGTTGTGATCAGCGGTGATACACTGGCGCGGAAAAAGCCCGATCCCGCGCAATTGCTGTATGCCGCAGAATACTTCGGTGTAAAGCCCGAGGATGCCCTGATGGTGGGTGATTCCGTAAACGATGTGCAGGCTGCCCGAGCTGCCGGCTTCCAGGTTGTCTGTGTCAGCTATGGCTATAATCATGGACAGGATATCCGGGATGCGAATCCCGACATGGTGATCGATTCCCTGGTGGATCTGGATGCCATTATGGAACAGGCTGCCTGAGCGGTACCGACCCATTTCCGTACGCATCCAAAATACGGTCAGCACCTTCTCCAACAGACGTCTGTGCAGCAATGGCTACTGCAATGAGTCCTGAACAGTTCCAGTCCCTTGTTGAGCAGGGCTACAACCGGATCCCGGTTGTCCGTGAAGTACTGGCAGACCTGGATACTCCCCTCAGCACCTACCTCAAACTTGCTGACGGTGCGTATTCCTACCTGTTTGAATCCGTGCACGGTGGTGAAAAATGGGGACGTTACTCCATCATCGGTATGCCCTGCCGGACCATACTCAGCATTAGCGGCTATGAAGTCAGTATTCTGCGCGATGGCAGGGAGATTGAAAGGCTGAGCGTTGAAGACCCGCTTGCCTGGATCGAGGAATATCAGACCCGGTTTCGCGTCCCGGAGATCGAGGGTCTGCCGCGCTTCACGGGCGGACTGGTGGGCTATTTCGGTTATGACACCGTTCGCTATGTGGAGAAACGTCTTTCCGGTTTTCGTAAATCCGACCCGATCGGCACGCCTGATATCATGCTGATGGTGTCTGAGGAAGTCGTGGTATTCGACAACCTCTCCGGCAAGCTTTCGCTGATTGTCCATGCGGATACGGATCAGGACCACTCCTGGCAAAAGGCTCAGGAACGTCTGGAAGAATTGACGCGGAAACTGCACGAAGTTGTTCCAGGCTACCAGCCCGGCAAGTCGCAGCGCCGCATCAGCGAGGCGGATTTCATCTCTGGATTCACTCGCGAGGCCTTCGAGGCGGGCGCCAGCCGCATCAAGGAGTACATCGTCGAGGGTGACGCGATGCAGGTGGTGTTGTCGCAGCGAATGTCTATTCCCTTCGGGGCACCCTCGCTGGACCTCTACCGGGCACTGCGTTACCTGAATCCCTCACCCTACCTGTACTATCTGAACCTCGCCGAATTCCAGATTGTCGGATCTTCACCGGAAATCCTGGTGCACCTCGAGGATGGAATAATCACGGTTCGCCCGATCGCGGGCACCCGTCCCAGGGGGAGGGATGAAGATGAGGACCTCCTTCTGGAGCGGGATCTGCTTGCTGATCCAAAGGAACTGGCCGAACATCTGATGCTGATCGATCTCGGGCGGAATGATGTGGGAAGGGTCAGTGAAACGGGCAGCGTGAAACTGACGGAGAAGATGCTGATCGAGCGTTACTCCCACGTCATGCACATAGTCTCCAATGTGACCGGGCGGATCGAACCCGACATGTCTGCTATCGATGTACTCAAGGCAACCTTTCCTGCAGGCACCGTGACCGGTGCACCCAAGATTCGCGCAATGGAGATCATAGACGAACTGGAACCGGTCAAGCGCGGCGTTTATGCAGGAGCCGTCGGTTACCTGTCATGGTCCGGCAATATGGATACAGCCATTGCAATCCGCACCGCGGTTATCCGGGATGGAAGCCTGCATATCCAGGCCGGAGCCGGTATCGTTGCCGATTCGATACCCGCGAATGAATGGGAAGAGACCATGAACAAGGGGCGTGCGATATTCCGTGCGGCAGCCATTGCCGAAAAGGGCCTCGATGGCGCGGGTTGACTCTTGCCCATCTCGAGAACAAGGCAGGGAATTACCTTCGGAACAGGACTCGTTTGCGCTTGCCCGGGAAAATAGGTAATATTTTTAGGTAAAACAGTGTACTACAGCCTTGGAGGGCTGTCATGCGACGTCTATACCACCTGCTATTGCTGCTGTCTGGCACGGTCCTCCCGGTTTACGCCGAAGATGCGCCGGACGCCATCGAGGCTTGTATCCGGGCCAATCTGCCGGAATCAACATCCAGGCAGTCCATCGAACTGAAATCAAGGGACAGAACCGGTTACGAACAGGTACTGCAGGCGGATATTTTCTGGAAGCGGTTCGAGGACGGACGCTCACGTGTCCAGATGTATTTTCACGAGCCGGTTGATGTGCGTGGCGCTCGATTCCTGATCATAGAGAACCAGCCGCATAATGACATGTATATCTACATGCCGGGTTTGTTCAAGGTCAGACGTATCAATTCGGAACGAATCTCGAGTTCCATCCTGGGAACGGATTTTTCCTATGAGGATTTCGAGCGTCTGCATGGCGTAATCAATGATCTTCATGCTGAAAAGCAGCAGGATGCATTGATCGGGGACCGGCCGGTTCATGTACTTGTCAGCAAACCGGCGGAGGGTTCCGGATACGAAAGAGTCGTTTCCTATGTGGACAAGGAGAGTTGCCTGGTCCTGCGTACCGAGCTTTTTGAGCATGGAGAGCATTTACGCAAGATCATGACTATCAGAACGGCGGATATCTATCGTGAAGGGGATCACTGGATTCCGCGCAAATTGCTTATGCGTGATGTCAGGGACAAGACAGAGACAGAACTGGTCCTGCAGGATATCAGCATGGGTACACCCATCAGGGATGAAATGTTCGACCCGGACGCACTCAAGGGTATGGGCGAATCTGCAGAAACGCAGGACGAATAGTGGCTCTGATTCGGATCGCCCCGGACAAACCCGAATATCTGCGTCATTGCGCAGCCTCACCTTCCCTTGCATGATGGTAAATCATGACTGCCGGCGATAGGCTTTCGGCCATCGTAGCCCGTTACACGGCATACATTCTTGCAGGGGTAGTTCTGCTGACCGTGCTCGCCCTTGGTCAACTGATCGATCTGTCTTCGGGGCAACCCCGTCTGATGATAGATCCGTCGACGAACCGTCTGCTTCCGGAGGATGACGAGGCGAAGATTTTTTATGACTACACACGCAAGGTGTTCGGCAGTGACGAAACCCTGCTGGTTGTGCTGGGTGCGGATGATGTCTTTGCTCCGGACGTCCTTTCACGTGTTGAACGGCTGACGGACCGGCTGGGCAGGATAGAAGAGGTACACCATGTCGTATCACTGTCGAATGCACTCGATATACGGGGTGTTGAGGACGGGATTACCATCGAGCCATTTTTAAAGGGCCGTGATGACCGCCCGGAGATGCGCGAGAAGATTCGCGCCCGCGTTCAGGGAAATCCTGTCTATGCCGGCAGCCTGGTTTCGAAGGATAGTACCGTCACTGCCCTGGTTGTTTATTTCCTCGATATCCCGGACCGCGAGTTCATTGTGCGCGGGATCCACGACCGTATTATGCAAATTCTGGAAGAGGAACGCGGAGAACTGGATGTCTGGGTGACGGGAACACCGGAAATCAAGGCGGCCACGACCAGGGCATTACTGCATGATTTGCTGTGGACACCGCCCATTGTAGCTGCGGTTCTTGCCATCATCCTGGCCATTACCTTTCGTACCGTCAGGGGAGTAGTTGTCCCGATGGCCACCATATTCGTAGGCCTGATCTGGACACTGGGCACTATAGCGGTAATGGGTTACTCATTGAATATGGTATCGGCGCTGGTGCCCCCGCTGGTCATGATACTGGGCCTTTCCTATTCGGTGCATGTGGTTTCCGAATACCATCAGTTACAGGACAAATATAAACCGGGGGGGAATATTGTCCACGAAACCTTCAGGAACTCCTATCTACCGGTTGTACTCGCCGGTCTGACGACAATTGCCGGCTTCGTGGCATTGATGTTGAGTCCGATGGCCGCCATTCGCGAGTTCGGACTGTTTGCAGCCATCGGGGTAGTCTACACCACTTTCCTTTCAGTCACCTTTGCACCTGCCATGCTCAGGGTGGCAGGCAAGGCTGGCCCCGGGCCTGCCCCACAAAACCGGGGATCTGGTGATTCCCTGTTCGACCGGATGGTGCTGCATGTTGCGCAATTCGATATCGATAACCGCATCCTGATTTTCGTGGCGAGTTTTCTGGTGATGCTCATCTCGATTGTGGGTATGACGCAAATCAAGGTCGGAACAGAGACCATCGGAAATTTCAGCGTGAATTCCCCGGTGCGCAAATCGTTCGAAATCGTCAATGATAAGCTGGGTGGTGCAAATCCGTTCTACATCGTCATCGAGGGTAGGCACCGGGATGTCTTCAAGGAACCCGAAAACCTGCTGGAGTTGCAGTCGCTGCAGCAGTGGTTGCTGGAGCAGCCGGAGATAGGCAACGCCGTATCGCTGGTTGACTACCTCAAGCTGATAAACCAGGCCTTTCATGATAATGACCCTGCCTTCCATGTTATTCCGGAGAGCAGGCGCATCATTACACAGCTGATCTTTTTCAGTGCGAGTGACGAGCTTGAGGGATTCGTGGAGCCGAAATACCAGATGGCGAACATTCTGGTTCGTTCCAGAGTAGTTGACTCGGATGCCATGTCCGGGCTGGTTTCTCGCATTAACGAGCGGCTGGAGGAACTGCCGGGACATTTGAAGGCGACCATTACCGGGAATCCGATTCTGGTAAACAGGACCATAGACAATATCATTCATGGCCAGCTCAAGAGCGTTGCGCTGGCGCTGCTTATCGTCTATGGCATCCTGACCGCAATGTTCATGTCACCCAGGGTGGGATTTCTGGCACTGGTACCGAATCTTATGCCTATCGTGGTTTACTTTGGTGCGCTCGGTATATTTGGTATTACTCTCAATCCGGGTACCAGCCTTATTGCGCCTATGGTGCTGGGTATCGCAATCGATGACACGATCCACTATTTCGCGCGCTTCAACCGAGAGGTAAAACGACTGGCTGATGACAGAAAGGCCACGGTCAGCGCCCTGAAAGCGGTAGGAAGGCCAGTGACCAGTACCTCTATCGCACTATGTCTGGGTTTCCTGGTGTTGATGATGAGTGATCTGCGTATGCAGGTGCATGTAGGTCTAATGGCCTCGTTTGCGCTTGCGGTTGCCTGGATCAGTGATTTCTTTCTGACTCCTGCATTGTGCAGCAGTGTGCGCATCGCAACCCTGTGGGATGCCCTGACACTGGATCTGGGTGACAATCCGCAGGAGTCGATACCCATGCTGAAAGGACTGAGGATGTCCCAGGCCAGGATTGTTGCCCTGATGGCGAATATATATGAGGTACCTGCAGGTAAACGTATCATTCATGCCGATGAAAAGGGTAAGGAAATGTTTGTTGTCATCGAGGGTGTGCTTCGCACATCAATAGATCGAAAAAATGGCCGAATCGAACTTGCCACACATTCCAGGGGCGATGTAGTGGGTGAAGCGGGTCTTTTTCACGAAAGGCGCACTGCGGATGTGGATGTGCTGGAAGATGCGCGCCTGCTCAGATTTACCCAGACCAATCTGAATCGTCTGGCACGCAGATATCCTTTCATTGCAACCAGGGTGTTCAGAAACCTGAATGCCATACTCGCCGAACGCCTTTTCAAGACGACACACAGGCTTGTGTAAAGATGGGGAGACCTTCTGGCATTGCACTCCAGCGGGATAGTCTGATACCCGGTGAATCAGGATCTGCAATCCGCCATTATGAAAAGGCTGGAGTTCGAATGTACCTGTGATCGCCAGATCATGCTGCAAACGATCCTCTGTTTTCCCGGTCTGAAATGGAAGAAACGGGGTCACAAGACTACATAAACAGGAAGCGGCTGCAAAGGTTCCTCCTGATCAATGAGGGAGAAGCCGGTTACGTATCCTGTTTTCTTCTTTTTTTCATGCCGGTAAGCGCAGTGTGTTCAGAGATGGCCTGGATCAAATCAGAAAGGGCGCGGGATTTTCCATATAATCGCATCTGCTGGTCCTGTCCGGATCAGGGAGGGGTTCTATTGTTCCGCGAATATGGGAGAATTCAGATAACCGGTAGCAATAAACTATTCACCGGATATGTTCTTCCGGACTGGGAAAATGGATGCGCAATGATTTGGGGTATGTATAAGTGAAATTTATTGCCAGGGAGGGGCAGCCTCAAGGCGTTTCATTTTCCTTACGTTAATGAATAAACATAAAGTTAGAATATAAATGTTGATAATGATCGA
>JARFQV010000218.1 GCA_029287615.1 Pseudomonadota bacterium
CGGGCTAGTGCCGTTCCTCGATGTTGATGGTCAGTGTCCTGCGCATGGCAGGTGAACCCTTGCCTTGCATGGGGCGTACCGAGTGCCAGGAGTTGAAGGTACGAACAAACATCACGGCCTGGTTCGGTCTGAAATCGTAGGTATCGATGACCTCCATATCCTCGAACCTGCCCTGGCGGTTGAGCCGGTTGAAGCTGTATCGCGGATCCCTGAGGCGATTCATGTCGGTACCACCGCCGAATGCCGGATCCCATTCGCCATCCTCGAGGATCGATACGATCAGGGTCACGATCTTGCCCGGCGAGTCGGTGTGCGGCAGTACGTGACCACCATCGACCGGCAGCATCGAGAATTCGAACCGGGCGCCGAGCCTGCGGGAGGTATCACAGGGATGTCCCTTCACCAGCTTGGTTAACCGTCTGACAAGCCTTCTGCCCGGCGACAGCATGGGGTAGCCCAGGTCCAGATGACGTTCCTTGAGGGCGTCGAGTACAGTCTGGACAAAGGCATCGCTTTTGACCCACTGGTGAAACTCGCGCCACACCGGTCGCGAGCGAACCAGCTGATGATAGACACGCGGGTTGTTCTTCTCGGACAACGAGTATTTGTAGCCAACCTCGGAGAGGTCCGCGAACCGGTCCAGGCCCGGGTAACCGGCCACGAATTCCCGGTACACGCCTTCCTCCATGAGGGGTGCAGCCACACCGATCGGGAAGGGTTCATAACGGAACTGTAGATGATCAAAGCTGAACATGTCTTTCCACTACCCGAGCGTTACCGGAGGGCCCGGTACCGTATCAGGAGAACAGCCGGCCGATTCGCTTCACGGAGTGGGTCAGAAACCGGGCGGCCTGCTGTGAATACCAGGCCAGGCGACTGGGCTTGACCCAGCTCATCTGGACCATGCGTCGCTCTCCATCGAATCGTTTGTAACCATGGTAGGAATTGCCACTGCGCTGAAAGGCAAGCACCGTGCCGCCCACCGGGGCCACCTCTGCCTGGTAGTCCTCGATATCTTTCGGTGAACGCAGCATCCGTAAACGACCGCCCTCCTGAGGCCACTCCGGATTGAAGTAGACCAGCAGGGTGACGATCTTGCTCCAGTGATCGGTATGAATATTCCCGTCGCTGGATTCCGAATACTTGCGCACGGTAATGGTCTTGATCGAACCGCTCAGGTCGACACCAAACTTCCGGGCGACGTGGCGCTCGAACTCGGGACTGTCGAGTTCCTCCAGGAGCTGCCGGAAACTCGGTCCGTATTCAAGATCTGCGGGGTCGTAATTGGCCGGTTTATCGATCTGCGGATAATCGCGATTCAGGTTCTTGATCGTCTCCGGCCGGATCGCGTCCTTCACTACCAGGAAGTTGAACGGATCTCTCTCCAGCGGAGCGTTGTCGAACGCGGCTATATTCAGAACAGACATCAGGTCACCACCAATATCAATAAGGAAAACAGCAAATTGGCCAATTATCCCGGAAACCGCTTCGCGGTGAACTGATCCAGGTCAAGAAAACCCGAGTAACAGGGGCCGAGGCAGATGCATCTGAATCTCATGCACCTCCTGTCCCGTCCTTTCTGTTAGAGCAGCACCCGTTCGACACTGCCGTTTTGCACCCGGCTGACGAACTGTGCCTCCCAGTCCGCGCCCAGCAACTGTCTGGCAAGTTCCACCACGATATAGTCGGTCTCCAGCCCGGTATCCTCCGCATACCGGGCCAGTCCCTGCTGGCAGGCCGGACAGGAGGTCAACATTTTCACAGAACCGCTGGTTGCGTGCCGGCTGCCCGTCAACTGTTCGATGCCATCAACCAGTTCCTGCTGCTTGCGAAACCGTACCTGGGTTGCTATGTCCGGACGCGATACGGCAAAGGTGCCGGCCTCACCGCAGCAGCGATCGGAGAGCAGCACCGGCTGTCCCATCAGGGTTGATGCCACCTGAATCGGGTCATGGGTCTTCATGGGGGTATGACAGGGGTCATGGTAGAGGTATTGCACACCCTCTCCGCCTTCGAGATGCACACCCTTTTCCAGCAGGTATTCATGGATATCCAGGAGTCGGCAGCCCGGGAAGATCTGCTCGAACCGGTATTCCAGCAACTGGTCCATGCAGGTCCCGCACGAAACGATGACGGTGCGTATGTCGAGGTAATTGAGGGTATTGGCGACGCGATGGAACAATACCCGGTTGTCGGTCGTCATCTGCCGGCCACGGCTGGCATCACCGCCGGATTTCTGCGGATAACCGCAACAGAGGTATCCGGGCGGCAGGACCGTCTGGGCACCCGAGTGATAGAGCATGGCCAGTGTCGCCAGACCAATCTGGCCAAACAGCCGCTCCGATCCGCAACCCGGAAAATAAAACACCGCATCCAGTTCATCAACCGACTTTTGCGGATCCGAAATGATCGGGACCATGCGGCTTTCCTCCAGGCCCAGCGCGGCCCGCATGGTCTGGCGCGGCACACGTGCAGGCATCGGATGCTTCACGAAATTCACCAGCTGGGAGCGCAGGGTCAAGGGACCACCCGTCGCCTCCGGCAGCCTGGCCCGCCTGCCGCGGCCCAGCCGGCGAGTCAGCCGTACCGCAAGACGCTGGCTCTTGTATCCCCACTCAATCATCAGCTTGCGCATCAACTTGATGCTCGCCGGATCGGTGATATTGAGAAAGGTCATCGCCGCCCATGTGACCGGGCTGTATTGCCTGTGGCCACCATCGCGCAGCAGCTTGCGCATGCGCATGGAGACATCCCCGAAATCGATCTTCACCGGGCAGGGGTTGAGGCACTTGTGACACACCGTACAGTGGTCGGCGATGTCATTCATGTCGGTGAAGTGCTGCAGCGAGACCCCGCGCCGGGTCTGTTCCTCATACAGAAAGGCCTCGATGATCAGGCCCGTAGCCAGGATCTTGTTGCGCGGAGAATACAGGAGGTTCGCGCGCGGTATATGCGTGTTGCACACCGGTTTGCATTTCCCGCAGCGCAGGCAATTGCGAATCTCATCATTCAGGGTACCGAGTTCACTGGCCTCCAGCAGCAGCGCCTCCTGCTGTACCAGCCGCAGGGAGGGCGTATAGGCATTGCCGAGACCCGAGCCGGAAAGCAGCTTGCCACGATTGAAATGACCGTCGGGATCCACTCGCCCCTTGTAGGCGCCAAAGGCTGCGACCGTCTCCGCATCCAGGTACTGAAACTTGGTCAGGCCGATACCATGCTCGCCGGAGATCACGCCGCCCAGCGAAGTGGCGAGTTTCATCACCCGGTCGATGATCCGGTCCGCCTCATGCAGCATGGCGTAGTCCGAGGAATTGACGGGGATATTGGTATGTACGTTCCCGTCGCCTGCATGCATGTGCGTGGCCGCGAACAGACGACTGGTCTTGACTCCGGCATGAATGGACCGGAGTTCATCCAGCAGACCGGTCCACTCGTGCCCGCTGAATATTTCCCGCAGGGGACGTTCTATCTCGTCGCGGCAGGAAATCCGCAGTTCGCGGAGCAACAGCAGATCGAGCACCCTGTCTCCGGGCTGGATCTGTTTCCGCACTTCCGCATCCAGCAATTCCCCATGCTCGGCCGCAGGCTCATCCAGGTGCTCGAGGAGTCCGGACCAGCGCTCGTGCGTGGCCTGCAGCAGTTCCCGCGCCGCATCCTGCTTGGCCTGTACAATGGCACGGTTTTCCTCGCTGTCGACAAAGTCCTCGTTCCGGTGCCACGGCGCCAGATCGCCGGAGACGAACGCCAGCACCGCTTCGGCAATGGCGAGTTTGTTATGCGTGGAGTACTCGATGTTGATCCGCTCGATCCCGGTACTGTATTCATCCAGGCGTGTCAGCGGAATGACCACATCCTCGTTGATCTTGAAGGCATTGGTGTGGGCGGCGATCGCCGCGGTGCGTGCCCGGTCCGCCCAGAACTGCCTGCGCGCCCCGGGACTGACGGCCACGAAACCCTCGGCGCCCCGCCGGCTGGCCATTCGCACCACGGCCGAGGCCGCCTCCGCAACGGCTGATTCATCGTCACCGGCCACATCCACCAGTAACACCATCTTGGGCAGGTCACGCCGTGCCGCCTTGCTGCTGTACTTGACGGCCCGCACATAGCGTTCGTCGAGATGCTCCATCCCGGCCAGCAGGACGTCGGAGCGTTCACCCAGGTAATCCTTGGTCTCCACGATGGCCGGTACGGCAAGGTGCAGGTCGCTCCCGTAAAACTCGAGACAGACGGTACGCGTGAAATCCGGCATCCGGTGCAGAATAAATTCAGCCGATGTGATCAGGCCGTCACATCCCTCCTTCTGTATCCCGGGGATACCACCCAGAAACTTGTCCGTCACGTCCTTGCCAAGACCGGTCTTGCGCAGTGAGGCCCCGGGCAGCCGGATGATATCGGTTTGCGGATCATCCTGAAGGCCGGACCCTGTAAATCGGCTCACCCGGAATTCGACCTGCTCCTGCTCGTGGATCTTGCCGAGATTGTGGTTGAGCCGCTCCACTTCCAGCCAGTTGCCATCCGGGTCCACCATCCGCCAGGAAACCAGGTTATCGAGGGTGGTACCCCAGAGCACGGCCTTCTTGCCGCCGGCGTTCATGGACACGTTTCCGCCAATGGTCGATGCGTCCTGCGAGGTCGGGTCTACCGCAAATACGTACCCCCCCTGCTCGGCGCGCTCGCCGGCCCGCCGGGTCACCACTCCGGCACCGGCACGAATCGTCGGTACTGTGCCGGAGACACCCGGCATCTTCTTCCGCTGAATCTCGCTCAGGGATTCCAGCTTCTCCGTATTGATCACGGCGGTATCGCCATGCAATGGCACGGCACCACCGTTGTATCCGGTACCGCCGCCGCGCGGAATGATCGTCAGACCAAGCGCGATACAGACCTGAACGACACCCCGGGTTTCCTCTTCCGTGTCCGGGCTGATCACGACGAAAGGCGTCTCCACGCGCCAGTCGGTCGCATCGGTGGCGTGCGAGACACGGGCTAGCCCGCTGAAGTCGATATTATCCCCGCGCGTGACAGGCCGCAGGCGCCGGCGAACCCGTTTGCGTAGTTCCCGGGTACGCGGGAACCAGGCGGAGAAGCCGGCGACTGCCTCACGAGCCGATTCCACCAGCCGCTGCACATCGGTATTGCCATCGGCACGCAACTGTACCTGGTCCAGGCGGTGACGCATCGCCCCTGCCAGCGCCTCCAGCCGCTTTCTGCTCGACAGCAGATCCTCCTGCAGGTACGGGTTGCGATCCACCACCCAAAGATCTCCCAGCACCTCGAAAAGCATGCGCGCGGAACGCCCCGTGACCCGGGAAGCACGCAGCCGGTTCAGCAGCTTCCAGCTTTCCTCTCCCAGATAGCGGATGACGATTTCACGATCGGAAAAGGAGGTGTAGTTATAGGGGATCTCGCGGATACGTTCGGACATGGGCAGGGACGGTGTGCGCTGGAAGCCAGAGGGAACAGTACGCGATATGGTAGCAGATGGAGGGACCGGGCTGCATGACAGGCACACAAACCATGGGGATTCCTGATAGCAGTCCCTGGCGGCCGCAATCAATCATCCCATCTGCCAACACCCGGGATCACCACCTGGTGTTCATTGAAGATGCCGGCATCGGCATTGAGATGGCAGGCCTGACAGTTACTGAAACTGCCCACGTCCGCATTACCCCGCACAAAGCGGGCGGGAATTTCAGTATGCTCCCGGCGGAAATAGGCCGTATTCGTGATCCTGGGAAGCCCCGCACCGGTAACCGATCCCGCAGAGAAGGCGCGTGCGCGTGAAAGACTGGCCTGGTCTGCGGCATTCTCGAGCAGATAGACGCGAATTTCATACGCCTCCGTCTCATCGAGCGAGGCATCATCACCATAGTGCTCATCCAGTGAGGTCATGATCCGCTCCCAGTCCTCACCGGGCAGCAGACCCGGCTGATAGGCGAAGTGACAGCCACCACACTCGCCCTGATAGGTCTCGTTCCCGACCGCGCGCACATCTGCGCCTGATTCCAGCCAGCCCCCCCGAGATGAACCGTACTCATGATCCTCCGACTCATGGTATTTTTCGTATCGCTCGTCATCATCCCGCTCACCCCACTCGGAGGAGCTCAGTACGGCACTGATGAAAACGGTGGCAACGATACCCAGGGCAATGATGCTGATCGTCTTTTTCATGGCTATTCTCCTGTTCACTGACTGATCATGAATTGAATAAAGTCTCCCTTTTCCTGGGGCGTGCATTCACGCCCCAGGGTCCAGCGGCAGTTGCGGCGAAACCATTTCTCGGCCTTTCCCGGATCGCTCAGTCGCGCGGGATTCACCGAAAGCGCCATCGGCTCGATCGGCTTTCCCGTCCTGACGTGCCTGCCGGGGCGGGTGAGATCCGCGCCATGACAGCGGGCACAGTTCCTCGTCTGCACATCACCGGGGAACGAATGTTCCTGCATCCAGGCGGACCTGCCTGCACCGGGCGAAAAGGGTCCTGCGCCATCGTTCCGGTAGCCTTCCATCAGCGATTCGGTGGCCCCGTACGCCAGGCCGTTGACCAGAAAAAGAGCGCTAATCAATGCGTTCTTGCTTGTCATCAGGGTTCCCTCCGTTTGCGTCCGGTGATCATGGCCCAGACCAGGTTTTCACGGTGCTGCAGACTGGCCCATGCCACGCCCGCGAGATGCAGAAAGACGAGCAAAAGTGTCAGATTGGCCAGGATCTCGTGTATATCCTCCAGGGTGTGCGCCCAGCCATCGGACAGACCAATGAACAGGGGTGCCATGGGTCCCGACAGTTCCTGCGCACCGTAGACGGCGATTCCGGAGATCCCGGCGGCGGTGAGGCTCAGCAGGAGCGCCACCACCATGGCCCCGCCCGCGGGATTGTGTCCCAGATGGCGGACCGCCCTGGATTGGATCGCAGCCTTCAGGTAGGCAAGGATTTCCAGCGGCCCGGTTATGAAATCCGACCAGCGCGCGTGGCGGGGTCCGATCAATCCCCACACCAGCCGGATCGATACCAGGCCCAGGATGACGTATCCTGCCCGGACATGCAGACCGAGCAGGTCATCCTCGGTCACGAAGGCGATCGTGAAACTCGCTGCCAGGCCCCAGTGGAAGAACCGCACCAGCGGGTCCCAGACGGATACCCTGTCCGGCCCTGGCTCGCGAATATCGTCGCGTGAAAGGAGTGTCGTATCATTCATGTGCGTACCCCGCAGTCGTTTTCCGGTTTATTCGTCCATGGCTGCATCAGCCTCGTGGCCGGCGCGCGCAACAGCTTCGCGGCCAGCGGGTACCAATCTATCAAAAGTGCCCTGACCAGCCCCTGAACGGCATTGTCAGCGTTTTGTCAGGTAGAACTGCCATAATCAGTACGATGAAGCATTCATGGATACGACCTGGCCTGACGACCGGGCTTGCCCTCACGCTGCTGACGGGGAGTCATCTCGCCCTGACCAGCGGCGATGAGCATCAATGGGAGGATGACGACCATGCATACGACCGTGCACGACGGGCACTCGATCGCGGAGAGACCCTCCCGATAGCGGTGCTGCTGGAACGGCTGAAGACCCGGGTTCCCGGTGAGGTGGTCGGGGTTGAATTCGAGCGCGAACACGGACGATGGGTCTATGAGTTCAAGATCATCGACACCAGTGGCCGCCTGGTCGAGGTTTATGTCGATGCCCGGACCGGCACGGTCCTTTCCATGGAGGAGGACTGATGCGAATTCTTCTGGTGGAGGATGACGAGAGGACGGCCGAGGCCGTGAGCGCCTCTCTCAGTGCGGCCGGATACCGGGTCGATCATGAAACCAACGGAGAAGAGGCCTGGTTTCGGGGAGATACCGAGCCCTACGCGGCTGTCGTTCTCGATCTCGGGCTACCGGGCATGGACGGAATGTCGATCCTCAGGAGGTGGCGGCAGGCCGGGCAGACCTTCCCGGTCCTGATCCTGACCGCACGGGGCAGCTGGAGTGAACGGGTCGAGGGAATCGATGCAGGCGCGGACGACTACCTGCCCAAGCCGTTTCAGATCCAGGAATTACTGGCCCGACTGCGGGCGATCCTGCGCCGGTCTGCGGGACAGGCGGACCCGGTCCTCACGATCGGGCCGGTTGCACTCGATACTCGCCAGATGCGTGTCACCGTCGACGGTATGCCGATCCCTCTCTCCCCCCAGGAGTATCGCCTGCTGAGCTATCTCATGCACCATGCGGACCGGGTCGTATCCCAGCTTGAATTGACCGAGCAATTGTATGCGCAGGACTTCGAGCGGGATTCCAATGCCGTTGAAGTGCTGGTGGGGCGCGTGCGCAGGAAACTTGGCGTCGACCTGATCCAGACGCGGCGGGGATTCGGTTACCTGATAGAGACCCCTGGTTCGTGACGCAGCGATCCCTTCGTTTTCGATTGCTGGTTGCCGCTGCCGCCTCAATCACGGCAGCGCTGTTCATCGCCGGCCTCAGCCTGGTGATCATATTCGAGTACCATGTCGAACGCCGCATCGGAGCGGAGCTGGAAACCTATCTGAACCAGATTGCCGCCAGCCTCGGTGTGATGGCTGATGGACGTATCGCCTTCAGTCAGGAGCTGGCCGATCCCCGCTTCAATCACCCCCTCAGCGGACTCTACTGGCAGATCCAGGACGAGGAGCGCCCTACACTCCTCCGCTCCCGGTCACTCTGGGACAGTGTCATCGCACTACCGGCGGATACACTGGCACCCGGCAGCGTTCATGAGCACCTCCTGCCGGGACCCGCCGAACAGGAACTGATCGTTCGCGAACGCCGCATCATCGTCCGTCCCGATAGCGTGGAACGCCGGATACGAATCGCCGTAGCCGTGGACAAGCGAACGCTTGCAGAGGCGCGGAACGCCTTTGCTACCGACATGCTGCCCTATCTTTCCGTCATGGCTGCCGTGCTGCTCGCTGCGGCCTGGATACAGGTTCGCATCGGGCTGGCACCACTGGATACCGTGCGCAGGGGGGTGATGGAGATCCGCTCCGGCACAACGCGCCGCCTCGCCGGTGTATACCCGGACGAGGTGATGCCACTCGTCGATGAGATGAATGGGCTGCTCGAGGCCCAGGAACAGGCGATAGAGCGGTCCCGGGCCTGGACCGCCGATCTTGCCCATGGCCTCAAGACACCACTGATGGTGCTGACGGCCGATTCACGGCGCCTGAGAGAGGAGGGAAATACAGCGATCGCGGATGATCTGGACCAGCTCGCCGAGACCATGCGCAGGCGCGTCGATCGGGAACTGATACGCGCCCGCGTCCGCTCCGGCATCGAGACGAGGCAACTGCACGCCGATGCCGTCGATTCCGTTGAGCGTATTGTCCGGACACTGAAGCGCACGCCCCGCGGCGCCGCACTCGGATGGTCGATCGCAGCGCCGGACAGGGCCACCGGGGCGATCCTGCCCGAGGATCTGGCCGAACTACTGGGTAATATTCTGGAAAATGCCTCCAAATGGGCGAAGGAGGCCGTCTCGGTATCCGTATCCGGGGGTACATCCGTGCGCATCCGGATCGAGGACGACGGACCCGGCGTAGCAGAGGATCAACTGAACATACTGGGGCAGCGTGGCCTGCGGCTCGACCAGCAGAAGCAGGGCTCGGGTCTGGGTCTCGCAATTGCCCGTGACGTGGCCGAGGCCTATGGGGGCGTGCTGTCCTTCGACCCCTCTCCCATGGGAGGGCTGGCCGTGACGGTCCGGCTTCCGGGATCCCGATGACCCGGCAAACAGCCCGGGCTGATGTAAACAGCGTGCCTGTGAATATCAGGGGGGAGGATATCGCTCGCTGTTTCAACCAATGCAGCAATGCCCCGGTTCATGGGGCATTGCTGCAACTCCGGTATCGCTCACTGTGGAATGAAACCGTATCAACGAACCTGTCTGATTGTCATCGTAACGCTGTTGTCGTCGCCAAAGCGCAGGGATACGTCTACGACGCCGTCCAGAAGTTCGACATACTCGAGCAGATCATCACTGGAAACCATGGCTTCGAACTCCCTGAGCGAGTCAGCGGTGACCGTGGTTTCGGTCATGCCACCGCCCCTCTCATCAAATGTCATGGTCGCATGCGGGGTATCGGCTACCATACTGTCGATTCGCTCGTATATCTCCTCATCCACGATGTCTGCTGCGGGATGGTGAGCATAGGTACTGGTGCTGACGAAAAACATGGCAAAAAAACCGGCTTTGATCAATGTATTCATATAGTCAACCTCGGCTTGTCAGGAAAGGATATGGAAATATTACGGCAACATTGTGTGCGGGGCGGTGATAATTATCACGGGGACAGGCAAACAGATTACAATCTGTGCTGCGTGAGCATCTCAGCGATGCCGGGAACAAGCACTCAAGCATAACGAGCGTCTTGCAATCATGATGACCAGATCCAGATCACGGGCACTCTGTACCGATCCTGTATGGCAGGGCCGCTCCGACTGCAAGCATTGCGGCATTCGTCACATGATGTTGTTTTCCGGGCTGCAGGACAGCGATTTTGACCATATATTCGAACCCATAGACAACCTGAGGTATGCGGAAAATTCGCAGCTTTATGGTCAGGGCGATTCCGGTAACCAGCTTTTCTCTATCCGCCGTGGATTCGTAAAGCTGGTCCAGACACAGGAGGATGGTTCACAGCGTATCGTGCGCGTGCTGGGCCCCGGTGCGATTACCGGTCTCGAAGCACTGCTCAACAAACCGTATCACCATGCCGCTATCTCTCTTTCAGAGATAGACACGTGTCGTATCACCACTGCCACGCTCGAACAACTGGAATCCGAAAAACCCTGGCTCAACGAGAAGGTGATGGATCACTGGGACCGGCATTTGAGCACAGCTGATCGCTGGATCAGCGAAGTGTCTTCCGGAACGGTCCGGTCACGAATATTGAAGCTGCTTCGCTTCCTGGTTGAACTCAACGGCGGAGAAGACAGTACCGTGCGTTTTTTTGGCCATGAAGACATGGCCTCGATGCTGGGGATTTCAAGAGAAACATTTTCGCGGGTTTTCTCTGAACTGAAAGAAGAGGGCATCGTTTCCAGTACGGGGGAGAACCGGGTATTCCGGGTATCAGGCGTGCACAGGTAGGGTGAGGGGGGCCAGACCCCGTTTCCTGTAGAAACGGGGTCTGGCCCCTTTTTACTGCAAGTACAATGCAAGAC
>JARFQV010000337.1 GCA_029287615.1 Pseudomonadota bacterium
AGCGTCAGATGTGTATAAGAGACAGCAACAATATCAGCCGCGAACAATTCGAGGATGCCGGACTACATGTCCTGGTGGAAAGCGAGGAAGCCGGCGTACATATGGCGGTCAGCGAAGACGGGTTCCGGATTGTATTTTTCCAGGGTCATCCCGAATACGACACCATCAGCCTGCTCAAGGAGTACAAGCGCGAGGCTGGACGTTATATCCGGGGTGAGCGGCCTGATTACCCCCCGTTTCCGGAACACTATTTCACCATCCGTAACGAGGCGATACTCGAGGAATACCAGGATCGCATGGACCAGGCTCGACGCCTGGGAGATGAGTTACCGGAATTTCCGGAGGCACTGCTAGTGGATACACTGAATAATACCTGGCATGACACTGCGGAGGCCGTCATCAGCAACTGGATCGGCAAGGTCTATCAGATCACACACAGGGACCGCAAGCTACCCTTCATGGACGGTGTGGACCCGCAGAACCCCCTGGCAAACTGTCAAACCTGACACACTCCAATCGCAAGCCTGACGAGCGCAGGAATTTCAGGCTAGCCCGTATTTCTCACCGCGGAGCGAGGTGAGGAATCCGGGCTAGTTGTCCGGTACGGGTCTTGCCAACCCATCGGCCGGCGCATCACCAGCGCCCCTTTCCTCCGCCGGCGAGTCGCTGCCCTCTCCCGCTGTCATTTCCTGATACCAGCGGTCATGGTGTGCCTTGGCCCAGTTGGCATCCACGTATCCGTTCGTCATGCTATTCAGGCTGCCTTCCATGCCAATGGTAGCCAGGTAAGTATGACCGAAGGATACGACAATGAGTACCAGCGCGGCTATCCCGTGCAGGGCATGTGATCCCCCCATCACTACACGAGGCTGTCCGAGAATGGCGAATTCCAGTATCAGGCCCGTTACAGACAGGACAATCCCTCCCAAAACCGCAAGCCAGAACCAGATCTTTTCACCGGCATTGAAGCGCCCGGCGCTGGCGTGTCCACCAAACATGCCACCGCCCTTCAACAGCCATTTCAAATCACCCCGTGCATAGAGATTGTCCTTGATAAATACCGCAAGCAGCATCAGGATAGCCACCAGGAACAGCGGCCCAAACAGGTTATGAGCCTCCTTGCTAGCCGATGCCGTCACACTGAAGCCCTCCGGTCCCAATAACGGGATCAGTACGAATCGACCATAGAGCAGGATCAGGCCAGTCAGCCCGAGCAGCCAGAACAAGGCAACCACGAACCAGTGCACAATGCGCTCATACGCCGTGAAGCGCAGCAACTTTTCACCGGACTCCCCACCCGGGATCCGCATGCTGCCGCGAACCAGGAATACAAGCGAGATCAGTGCCAGCACTACGCCTGCCAGGATGGCGCCTCCCGGGACCAGGTACTGCATGCGAAATACGCGCCACGTCTCGCCATACGGATTGATCAGGATGCCGGCATCAACCCCGCCGACCTGAGTCTGGCCCGAGACGGGAGCGTTTCGCTGACGCACATCTTCCCACAGAGTCGTCCCGGGATTCGGTACGGCACCTGGTACGGTATCCTTGTATGCCAGCGCATAGGGAATGAGGGGCAGTACCAGCGCCAGCACAACCAGCCACACCAGAGACCGCCCGATCATGCGGGCATGCCGGCTTCGCGTGTTCTTTTTCTTGCTCATACCCATACACTCCTTCTCCCTGGCATGACAGGATCGGGGTTACAACCTGGATTTGTTTTTCAGAGTGACGATGATGCCCGACCACCGGATATGAATCATTCTCCGCCGGCCGCCTTGCCATCCAGATCCCTTCCGCGTCTCCTGGTTTGATCGCCATCCGGGTAGGCGATTCCCCATCCCGAGCCCAACCCGGAGGCACCGCGCCAGGTCACCCGGTCACGGTAGATATCCGAGACGACATCCCCGTCTCCGGCCAGTAGCGCCTTGGTGGCGCACATTTCCGCACATAATGGCAGCTTACCTTCAGCCAGCCTGTTGCTCCCGTATTTGTGCCGTTCCTCCGCGGAATTGTCTTCTTCGGGCCCGCCGGCACAGAAGGTGCACTTGTCCATCTTGCCGCGTGAGCCGAAGGCGGCACCGGATGGAAATTGCGGCGCGCCGAACGGGCAGGCATAGAAACAGTACCCGCAGCCGATACAGATATCCTTGTCGTGCAGGACCACACCGTCATCGGTGGTGTAAAAGCAGTCTACCGGGCATACCGCCGCACAGGGCGCATCGGAACAGTGCATACAGGCAACCGATAGTGAGCGTTCACCCGGCTGCCCGTCATTGATCGTAACCACCCTGCGGCGGTTGACACCCCAGGGAACCTCGTTCTCGTTTTTACAGGCGGTTACACAGGCATTGCACTCGATGCACCGTTCCGTATCACAGAGAAATTTCATTCGGGCCATGATCTGTTCTCCTTCTTTCAGGCGCGGCTGATGCGGCACAGGGAACATTTCGTTTCCTGCATCTGTGTAACCGAGTCATATCCGTAGGTAAAGGCTGTATTGCATGCCTCGCCCAGCACAAAGGGATCACTCCCTTTCGGATACTTGTCTCTGAGATCCCGGCCCTCGAAATGACCACCGAAGTGAAACGGCATCCAGACCACCCCGGGGGCGACGCCCTGCTGCGTGACCTTGGCCATGACCTTGATACGCCCCCCCTCTGGACCCTCGACCCACATCTGCTGACCATCCCGGATGCCGGCATTATTGGCATCCACGATATTGATCTCGGCGAACATGTGCTGTTGCAGTTCGGCAAGCCAGGGATTGGAGCGGGTTTCATCACCGCCACCTTCGTATTCAACCAGGCGTCCGCTGGTCATGATCAAGGGGTAATCGCCGGTATAATCCTTTTCCTGTACTGACTCGTAGCGGGTCGGCAAGCGGTAAAAGTCCTTGCGATCGGCATAGGTAGGATACTTCTCCACCAGATCACGCCGGGAGGTATACAGCGGTTCACGGTGAATCGGCACCTGGTCCGGAAACGTCCACACGACACATCGCGCCTTGGCATTCCCGAAGGGTGCGCACCCATGCCGGATGGCCACTCGCTGAATCCCCCCCGAGAGATCGGTCTTCCAGTTCTTGCCCTCGGCGGCCTGCTTTTCATCCGCGGTGAGATCGTCCCACCAGCCGAGTTTCTTCAGGATGTCGGCGGTAAATTCCGGGTAGCCGTCCTTGATCTCGGCGCCCTTGCTGTAAGAACCCTCTGCGAGCAGGTTGACTCCTTCGCGTTCAACACCAAAGCGCGCCCTGAAATTGAGGCCACCCTCTGCCACCGGCTTGCTGGTGTCGTACAGGTTCGGGCTGCCCGGGTGTTTCATATCCGGGTTTCCCCAGCATGGCCACGGCATCCCGTAGTAATCGCCATTGGCCGGCCCGCCCCTGGCCTGCAGGCTCGTGTAATCGAAGCTATGCCAGTTCTGCTGATGCTGCCTGAGACGTTCGGGACTCTGCCCGGTATAACCAATGGTCCACATCCCGCGGTTGAATTCCCGGGTAAGATCTTCTATGGAAGGCTCTTCCCCGTTGACCGCGATGTTTTTGAATAACTCATCCGCAAATCCCAGTTTGCTTGCGAACTTGTGCATGATGGTGTGATCGGGCAATGACTCGAATAGCGGTTCGATCACCTGGTCCCGCCACTGGATAGATCGATTCGAGGCCGTCACCGACCCATAGGTCTCGAACTGGGTGGAAGCCGGCAAGAGGTAGACGCCATCGGTACGGTCCTGCATCACGGCGCTGACTGTTGGGTAAGGATCGACAACCACCATCAGATCCAGCTTCTCCATTGCCTCCTTCATCTGTTTGCCACGGGTCTGGCTGTTGGGGGCATGCCCCCAGAAGACCATGGCGCGGACATTGTCCTTTTGTGCGATATTATCCTTGTCTTCCAGCACACCATCGATCCACCGCGATACCGGGATCCCCTTGGTGTTCATCGGCCTGACCGGCTCGTCTTTCGCACTCTCGTAGCTGCCCTGGTCGAACCGCGCCGACAGCCATTCCTCATCGACACCCCACACCTTCGCCCAGTGCCTCCAGGCACCTGCCGACAGTCCGTAGTAACCGGGGAGTGTATGGCTGAGCACGCCGAGATCGGTTGCGCCCTGTACGTTGTCATGACCGCGAAAGATATTGGTACCACCGCCGGAAACACCCATATTACCGAGCGCCAGCTGGAAGACACAGTAGGCACGGGTGTTGTTGTTGCCGATGGTGTGCTGGGTTCCTCCCATACACCAGATGAAGGTGCCCGGACGGTTTTCAGCCATGATCTGCGCGGCTTGCTTGATCGTTGCCTCCGGTACGCCGGATACCCGCTCCACCTCATCGGGGGTCCAGCGCGCGACTTCCTTGCGGATCTCATCCATCCCGTAGACTCGCTGCCGGATGAATTCCCTGTCTTCCCAGCCGTTCTGGAAGATATGCCAGAGCATGCCCCACACCACCGGGATATCAGTCCCCGGACGCAGCCGCATGTACAGGTCTGCGTGGGCCGCCGTACGGGTAAAGCGCGGATCGATTACAATCAAGGGCGCGTTGTTGCGTTCCTTGGCAAGAAAGATGTGCTGCAGGGAGACCGGATGTGCCTCGGCTGGATTGCCGCCAATGATCAGCATGGCCTTGCTGTTGTGTATATCATTGTAGGAGTTGGTCATGGCACCGTATCCCCAGGTGTTGGCGACACCGGCCACGGTGGTGGAATGGCAGATTCGCGCCTGGTGATCCACGTTATTGGTACCCCAAAAGGCGGCAAACTTGCGAAACAGGTAGGCCTGCTCGTTGTTGTGCTTGGCCGAGCCGAGCCAGTAGACCGAGTCCGGTCCCGATTTCTCCCGGATGGAAAGCATCTGGTCACCGATCTCGTTGATCGCCTGTTCCCATGAGACCCGCTCCCATTTGCCATTGACGAGCCTGGTCGGGTACTTGAGGCGCCGCTCCCCGTGACCATGCTCACGGACGGCGGCCCCCTTGGCACAGTGCGCACCGCGGTTGAAAGGATGATCGAAGGCCGGCTCCTGCCTGGTCCAGACCCCGTTATCTACCTCGGCATAGATGCCGCAACCCACCGAACAGTGGGTGCAGATGGTGCGAATCTGTTTTGCACTGGTCTCGTCGGTGGGTGGCGCATCCGAAGCAGAGGCCCGGCCAATCATGGACATCGGTAGTGCTGCCGTCGCCGCCAGGCCACCGGCACCGATCCCCGAGCGTTTCAGAAATGTCCGGCGGTCCATGGTGGTACCGCTTGCCCGGTTGTTGCCTGACGACTGATTCGTTCCCCGCTTTTTAACCAGCTTCATGATCCAGCCTCCTGCACTCTGCGATAACGGTTAACACTCGTGCATTCCCTGCACTCTCAACGGCACTGCGCGTGCCAGCTAGGGGTCGTGCAAACGCTTCATTCCGGGATCAGCTCCGGAGTGTCCTGTAGTATTCCCTGATATGGGGGGTCTCCCGGTAGCCGCGGTTGGCGGGAACGCTGTTGCCCGGCGCGGCTTCACCCGATTTGTCATCGGTAATCCGGGTGGCGGCTACCGCGGTCAGGGCAGTTGCGCCTCCTGCAGCGGCAACACCCTTCAGAAAAATCCTTCGTGCTTCGCTGTGACTTGTTTTCTTCTCCTGCATGTTCTCCTCCATCAGCAATGATCGAACCGGATGATGACCTGTACCGGGGATACTGATCCCCCTCGGGACGCGCATATTTTAATAATTATTTATTACATATATATCAGATTGATAAATGATATACATAATAAATAGCATTAAGCATATAGCGAGACATACTGTTTCTCGATCTTCATAAATGCGGCACCCAGGCGCCCCACTGCCCGGTAGAAAGACGCGTGTTCGGCCTGCTCCAGTTCTGTAAAAAAGGCTTCCATCCAGGAGCCGATATAGTCGTTGAAAAAACCGTTTTGCTTATCATAGGATAGACAATTATCAGAAATTATCATCCCCATGACCTCGCACAATGCCGCTACATGGTCTTCCGGTTCCCTGACTCCCTCCTGCCGGCAATAAGCCAGTTCCTGCAACCGGGTACGGATCGAGGCCAGGGGCTTATCCATCAGAGAACCGGCCAGGTACCACGAGGCATAGGGCACCAGCTCGCCCCGACCCAGACCGATGAACAGGCTGAAGAACTCGGCCCGGACCTGCTCGCTCTCCACCCGCTCCGCCTCATCACGCAGACCTTGCCAGGCCCCGGTCATGGCGGTTCCGTCGCCGTCCTTCCCGGGCTCGATCTGCCGCAACAGGGCCAGGACTTCATCCCCGGGCGGTCTGGCGAGCAGGGTTCCCAGCAAACGATAGACTTCGGCGCGTCCGTAATCCTCGTCCATCCCCGCTCGGTCGGTGTTCACGGCATCAGTACGGGAATTCACGAAAACCCTCCCGGCATGGCGCCGCCTTCCTGCCCGGCGGCCATATCCTTCACACGGCAATCCTCGCACATCTTCAGGCGATCCAGCGCCTTCCCGTGAAACATGGGATGTCCTCGCAGCTTCGCCGTCATGTGAGCGATCATGGTGCTGTTCGCGAATGCCTTGCCGCAATGGATACAACAGAACGGCTCTTCCTCATACAGCACCCGAATGCCCAGGCGCTTGTCCCGTTCGTAGAGATAACGGGGTGAAGCCACGATCGCGTTCTCGGGACAACTGCGACAACAAAGTCCGCACTGAACACAGTTATCCTCGATAAACCTGAGCTGCGGCGTATCATCCCCGGCGAGCAGTGCATGGGCGGGACACTGGGAAACACAGGCCATGCACAACGTACAGCGCTCCGGGTCTACCTGTATCTCGCCGAAGGGAGCTCCTGCCGGAAGCGGGGTCATCAAGCGGGTCGAGGGTGCCTGATCGAACAGATGATCGACGGCGAGACGAATAACGGTTCGTTTGTCATCCAGGGGCGCAAAATCACCGGGGCAGAAGCAATCGGCTTCGGGCAGGTCACGCAGGATATCCATCAGATCATCCTGCTGATCACCCGCAATCTGCAACGCACCCGCCGGATACCCGAGTCCATCCAGGATGGTTCGCGCATACGCAAGCTGGGTCCTGATTTCCGCAGCTACCCGCGCAGGGGTCTGCGGAGAGACGAGGACGACGACCGCGGAGGCACCATAGGCGAACGCTGCCAGCCAGGTGTCCATCCCCACGCTGCCCGCCTCCTCGACTTCCAGCGCAAGCACTTCGTGAGGCAACTCTTGCGACCACCGCCCAAGCGCCTCCCTGCCTCTCCCGGAATCGTGAAAGAGCAGAACGGCGCGCCTCCCACCTGCCCCGTAGTAGGTCTTGAGGGCGAGCCGCAACTGCCGCAGGGTATCGCCGGCACGCGGGTAATTGTAGGTGATGGCACCGGTCGGACATGCCGTGGCGCAACTCCCGGCGCCCTGACAAAGATTGGGGTCGACACGGATGCCTTCCCCGTCCGGGACAATTGCGCCGGTCGGACAGCTGTCGAGGCAACGGGTACAGGCCGTAATACCACTCCTGCCGTGGGCACAGATGGAAGGGTTGTACTGGAAAAAGCGGGGTTTCTCGAATTCCCCCACCATGTCCGGCAATTCTTCCAGTACCGCCTGCAATCTCCCGGCATCCCTTCCGGGTGCATAGTAACCGGGTGGCAGCACTTCACTCACCAGGAGCGGCGACTCACCCAGGTCGAGCACCAGGTCTACTGACGCGGGTGCATGCCCGGTAAACTCGTGCAGACTCCTTGCCGCACCCGGTGACTCCACCATTACCTGAAAATTTCCCAGGTGACCGGTCAGGCCGGCTACCGGTGCCTGGATTACTCCGGTCCCGTGGTCCCTGAGGTTTGCGGGTCTACCGTCACTGGCAAGCGTATTGACGACTACGGTACAGCTCAGATGTTCATGAACGGCGATCCTGGCAGCGACCTCCAGCACCGCCGAATCATCGCCGATCACCAGCACCCTGCCAGCCGAGCGATAGGTCACGACCGATACTGGATGACGTTCGGTAGCCGCGGCTGCCGCCAGTGCCGCGCTGCGGGCTCGTGCATTGGCACCAGCCGTATTCATGCCGGCCCCTTCCCGATCCGATGCGTATTCTCATCCTCCCCGCGCTGATCACCTTCCGCGCCCCCCTCGGTTACACTGCTGCCGGCTATCTTCGCATCTACCGGGGCAGACTCCTGATTCCCGGATGTCAGCGGTTCCGTGGCGGCAACCGCTTCATCGCTGGCGTCACTGTCTTCTTCCCGGGCACGCATGCGACGCATCTCATGCGTAACGAGGTCCCCGAGCCCGGCCGGTTGGCTGTAATCCTCGTCGTAGTCATCCATTCCATCCGTGATATTGAACTCCGGCCGGTGAAACAGCTTGCGGAGGGCCTGTGCCCGCAACCGGTCACTCACACCGGGAGACATGAAGGCGGCATAATCACTCTCTCCATCCAGGGACTCGATATCCGGCATGTCCGCATCGGTCAGCTCTTTTCTTACCGGTTGAGGTGATGGCAACTCCGCAGCGGACTGCACCGGGGAACCGGAATCGCCGGCGGCCTCCTCCTCACCACGGCTCGTCTCTTCCTTGCGGCGCAGCCAGCGGCTCAGGAAACCTTCCTCATCACCAGAACTCTCCGCCTGGCCGGTCCCGGCACGGAATTCATCGTCGTGACGGCTCAATGCCTGCCCTCCTTTTTCCAGTCGTCCCGCTTCCGTTTCTTTTTTCTTTCCGGGACATAGTGCTCGAGGACGAACCGTTCCAGCTGGCGGTAGAGCTCCGGAGGCATATCGACAGAATCCACGACGTCATCGACCTCCATGTAGGATGCCGCCTCATCGTAGCTCAGGGTCGCGAGAAACGGCTCGGGTGCTTCACCCTCCTCCTGACGGCTGATAACGAATGCGCGCGGTCGGTCACTGACGATATTGAAGTAGTAGCTCTCGGCGTCATCCCGGTAGAGCGATACCTGCAGCCCGGACCACAAATACTGCGCTTCCTGTGATCCCGAATGCAATGCCTCCCTTTTGACCACTCCGGGAACACCGCGTTCCGCGGCAACCATTCCCGTCACTTCCCAATACCCGTCTGACCATGCGGTATCTCTTGCCTCCCGCCAACGAACTATAATGGAGACAGGAAATACGATCGGGGCCAGTTTTTTATCCGGATCATGCATGTTCACCTGCCGGCCTGTTCGGGAATCACGGATTGCCATTCACTGCCTGAAACTCATAGTATAGAGGCAGGTCGAAATATACAAATGAGCACAGAGACGCAGGAAGCGGGTTCCCCCGCACTGATTGATCGCTTCGGTCGGCATGTGGATTATGTTCGCATATCGGTGACCGATCGCTGTGATTTTCGCTGCGTCTACTGCATGAATGAGGACATGCGTTTCGTGCCACGCGCCAGGCTGCTTACCCTGGAGGAAATCCTTTTCGTTGCGCGGGCATTTACCGAACTCGGGGTCAGACGAATCCGTCTGACCGGTGGTGAACCGCTCGTGCGCCGCAATATAACCTGGCTGCTGAAGGAAATTCATGATTTGCCCGGACTCGATGAACTGCTTCTGACGACCAACGGTTCCCAACTGGCCCGACTCTCCGGCAAAATCCACGATGCAGGTGTTCGCCGGATCAATATCAGCCTCGACAGCCTGCGTCCGGAACGGTTCAGACGCATTACCCGCAACGGTGATCTCGGCAAGGTTCTGTCCGGGATCGAGGTCGCCAGGTCCGCCGGCTTCGACCGGATCAAGATCAACACGGTCATACTCAAGCATTACAACGACGACGAGATCATCGATCTGCTTCGCTATGTCATCGCACATTCGATGGATATCTCCTTTATCGAGGAAATGCCACTGGGGGTCATCGGAGACCATGACCGTGCCGCGAGTTACTATTCCAGTGATGATATACGCCGTGATATCGAAAGACACTTCCCACTCCAGGCAAGCAGTGAAAAGACAGGGGGTCCTGCCCGGTATTTCCGGATCCCGGAGACCGAAACCCGGGTCGGATTCATCTCACCGCACAGCCATAATTTCTGTTCCACCTGCAACCGGGTGCGGCTGACCACGGAAGGGCGTCTGTTGCTTTGCCTCGGCCAGGAACACTCGGTGGACCTGCGGCACGTGGTGCGCTCGTGGCCGGGTGATATCGATATCCTGAAGCAGGCTATTATCGACGCCATGGATCTCAAACCAGAAGGCCATGACTTCCAACTCGACTCCCGGCCAGTCATCCTGCGGCACATGAATGTCACCGGTGGCTGAGGTGCCCAGGAGTGAGAATCCATATCGCCCCTCGATATCCCGCGAGGGTCTGTCACCCACGCACCCCGTCACGGCAACCGACGAGTACGGAGACCGGCGGGAAGTGCACATCGCAGGCGAATCCCCGCTCACCCTGTACGTGGATGAGCGCGAGATCGTTACGCTGATGACGCTCGGCACACACCCCGAGGCACTCGCCCTTGGTTACCTGCGTACACAGCGATTCATCGAATCGCTAGACAGGATCCGGTCGGTGGTCGTGGACTGGAAGACAGAATCCGTCAAGGTCACAACCTGGAATGGCGTCGATGGCTGGGATGAAAAGCTGAAGAAGCGCATCGTCACAACCGGTTGTGGACAGGGCACGGTATTCAGCTGTACGCTGGACTCGATCTATGAATCCAGACTGCCGGAAGTCACTATCCGCCAGTCAACGGTCTATGGTCTGCTGGACAGTATCCGCAAGCATAATGAAATTTACAGGCGAGCGGGAGCCGTGCATGGTTGTGGCCTGTGCAAGGATACAGCGGTGCAGATGTTCGTGGAGGATGTCGGCAGACACAATGCGGCGGATGCCATCGCGGGCTATATGTGGCTGGAACACATGACGGGGGCCGACAAGATTTTCTATACGACCGGAAGACTGACCTCCGAGATCGTCATGAAGGTGGCACAAATGGGCATTCCGATACTGCTTTCCCGCTCCGGGGTCACCAACATGGGCCTGGAGCTGGCAGGGGAACTCGGCGTAACCATGATTGCCCGGGCAAAAGGCAAGCATTTCCTGGTATACCACGGGCAGATGACATTCGATGCACAACCGGCACGGCTTGCATGAATGAGAGACGCTGAATCCAGCTCGTGTTGTCTCCCGCTTAAAAACAATTCGCACCGGTCAAGCTGGTGAATGCGGAAACCGGGACACTGCGCCAGCCTATTCCAGACGGATATCTCCCTCCACCACATGGACAAGACCAAGCCCCGGGATCTCCAGCCTCATGACGGCCCCGAGACTGCCCGTTCCGGGATGGCTGCCGCTTTCGATGGCCTCCCGCAGCGCTTTTTCGATCTCCTTCTGTGAGGTAATACCAACCATTTTCAGGAATTTCCTGATTTCCATGTTCACGACGTCCTCGTTCATCACCAGTCTCCTGCTGTTTGTCAGCCTCGCATACACGAGCGTGCATGGTTATGCTAGCGAAACCGTACGCCTTGCCACCACCACGAGCACGGAAAACTCCGGGCTTCTGGATATTCTGCTGCCCGAATTCGAGAAACACAATGACGCAAAGGTCCATGTCATCGCGGTAGGAACGGGCAAGGCGCTGCGGCTTGTCAGGGAGGGAGATGTGGATGTGGTGCTGGTCCATGCCCGTGCTGCCGAGGACAGTCTGATCGCTCAAGGTTACGGTATGAACCGGCGCGATGTAATGTACAACGATTTTGTGCTGGTGGGACCGCAACGAAACCCGGCAGGCGTACTGGCAACAGACGATATTACCAGCGCGCTTTCCCGCATTGCCGCTACGGCCAGCAGTTTCATATCCCGCGGCGATGACTCCGGCACCCACAAAAAGGAGCGGCAGCTATGGCGCGAGGCGAAGATCCAGCCTGCCGGTGCATGGTACCGGGAAGCCGGTCAGGGTATGGGAAAGATCCTGCAGATGGCCGGTGAAATGCAGGCATATACCCTGACCGACCGGGGTACCTGGCTTGCCCTTCGGGAAAAGATCCCGCTTGCGATACTCAGTGAGGGCGATACGCGGTTGTTCAATCCCTATGGGATCATCGCGGTGCACCCGAAACGGTATCCCGACAGCAATTACAAGGGTGCCATGCAACTCATCGAGTGGATCACTTCCCCGGCGGCACGGAAGATAATCGGAAATTTCCGGATAGACGGACAACCGCTTTTCACACCAATGGCGAACCAGGGCATGCCCGCACAGTGAGGCATACTGGCGAATCGGACCCGGGGCCTGTTAAATCATGTCACACCTGATCGAGACCAGCTGGCAAGCGTTGCGGCTTCTGTTATCCGGTGATCCCGGGTTATGGACCATAATCGGCATTTCATTCAGTGTGTCGCTGCGCGCGGTTGCGATAGCGGCGCCGGTCGCACTGGTGCTGGCCTTCCTGCTTGCCCACACACAATTCCCGGGAAGGAGACTGCTGATCGCAACCTTCAACACCCTCCTTGCGCTGCCCGCCGTCGTAGTCGGACTCACCGTCTACATGATCCTGTCCCGGAACGGACCGCTCGGTGACCTGAAACTGCTGTTCAGCCAGACCGCCATGGTAATCGGTCAGATCATCCTTTGTTTTCCCATCCTGGTCGCGATCAGTCATTCCGCGCTCCAGTCAGCAGACAGGCGAGCCTGGGAGACCGCGCTTACCCTCGGTGCGACTCCGTGGCGGGCCATGCTGACACTCATGTATGAGGTACGCTTCGGACTGATCGCGGCGATCATTGCGGCCTTTGGCAGGATCATAGCCGAAGTCGGCAGTTCCATGATGGTCGGCGGCAACATCCTCAACTACACGCGCAATATCCCCACCGCGATCGCACTGGAAACCAGCAAGGGAGAATTTGCACAGGGAATTGCCCTGGGTATGATACTGTTGCTCTCCGCGCTTGTTCTGAATTTTTCCCTCAATTTCCTCCAGGGCAAGGGTGAGATCCGGCAGTGAGCGAGCATTTCGTGTTCCGGGAGTTGCGCAAGTCCGTCAACGGGCGCCGGCTGCTCAATATCGAAGAATTCAGCATACCTGAACAGACCTGCATTGTATTGAGCGGCCGTAATGGAGCCGGAAAATCCACACTGCTCCGGATACTCGCCGGTCTGGAACCACCGGATCATTGCGTGGTCGTTCATCGGGGCACGCCTCTGTCCTGGAAGGCCGCAAGACGCCGTTTCAGGCGTGATATCGTTTATCTGCACCAGCATCCCTACATGTTCGACTGCTCTGTGAGTGAGAATATCGCCTATGGTCTCCGGCATGCCGGTATCGGACGTTCGGAGAGCGAAGCCAGGGTGGCGCAGGCGCTGGAATGGGCGGATCTCGCGCACCTCTCCGATCGGAATGCGCGTCATCTCTCGGGCGGCGAACAACAGCGAGTAGCACTGACCCGGGCACGTATCCTGTCTCCGCGACTGCTACTCCTCGATGAACCCTTCGCCAACATGGATATCGAATCAAGGGAAAAGACCATCTCCCTGATCAAGCGACTGGGGGAAGAGGGTATCAGCACCATCATTACCAGTCATGAACCGGATATCGCCACCCTGATCGGGGACGAACATCGCCACTTATGCAAGACCGGTCCTTGCCGGTATACAATCGTCCGGCCTTTCCTGTATCAACCAAATATTGCACAAAAGTTCAGGATAGCGGAAAGGCGCACAATACCCTGGCAGCACAATCCGGCTGAACCGGGCGGACCAGTCAATTCCTTCCCCGGAAAAACGGGAGGGAACAGCGAACAGAACAGGACCATGGAAAACGGGAATTATCATCAGCTGATCACGGCCGTAATACTGGCCGGTGGACAGGCCAGGCGGATGGGAGGTGAGGACAAGGGACTGATACCACTCGACGGCAAACCCATGATCGAGCATATCCTGACCGCACTGGTTCCCCAGGTCGGCAGTATCCTGATCAACGCCAATCGCAACCTGGAGCGCTACCGTGATTATGGCTACCCGGTGATCGAGGATATGATGGGTGACTACTTTGGACCACTGGTGGGGATGGCCAGCGGGGTGCGGGCAGCCACGACACCCTTATTGCTGACGGTTCCCTGCGACTCCCCTTTTGTACCTGATCAACTCTCGGAGGTGCTCTACCTGGCCATGCAGGAGAACCAGGCGGAAATCAGCGTTGCGCATGATGGAGATCGCATGCAACCCGTATTCGCCCTGCTTCGGCGCGAGTTACTGCCCAGCCTGCTTGCCTATCTGGAAAATGGTGGACGCAAGATCGACACCTGGTATGGCCAGCACAGGCTGGCGCTGGCAGACTTCTCGAAATGGCCTGATACCTTCCTGAATATCAATACGCCCGCTGACAAACTGGAGTTCGAACGCAGGATATCGCAATCAGCGCGCGGATGATCACTGCAAGCACGCGCCAGTCGAGAAGTGTAACCGGTTATTGCATGATACCGGCCTGAATGTTGCTGTCATGGCATGATGGCATGGGTTAAGCAGAATCCATAAACCGATTCCGGGATCCAACTTCGGGCCTTGTCACCCTGTACGGCAACAGCACCCGTGCCGGGCACAGACGCTGCCCAGTCACAGGTGCTCCTGCAACAGAATATTTCGCGATAGGATTTTGAACGGTTTAATTGGCGAACAATGGCACCAGCACTACTGATATGCCAATCGCAACGATAAACAGAAGCATGAACGCGCGGAACCGGCAAGGGAAAGCCTTGGTACACTGTTTTGCTTTCTGGAACACAGTCATTTCAATACCCCCAGGTTGATTCAGACTTGATTT
>JARFQV010000001.1 GCA_029287615.1 Pseudomonadota bacterium
GGCAGGAGCAGGCGGTCGATGAATATCTGAAGTTGCTGGAATATGATCCGGACAACATAACGACACTGAACAACCTTGCCTGGCTTTACCAGGAGCAGGGCAATCCAGACGCGGTACAATACGCTTATCGAGCCTATGAACTGGCTCCTGAACGCCCCGAAGTGATTGATACCCTCGGCTGGCTGCTGGTCCAGAATGGTGAAATCACGCGTGGTTTGGTATTGCTGCAGGAGGCGGTAACAAAAGCGCCGCATGTACCCGGGATTCGATATCACATGGCAGTTGCACTGATGAAGGCAGGACGCCGGGAAGAAGCGCGCAAGGAACTGGATCGGTTGCTAAGGACGGGAAAGAAATTTCCCGAAAGGGATGAAGCGGCAGCGCTTCGAATACGTCTGGAATAATTACGGTAGTGCGTCGTCGAGGTCCGCATTGTTCCGGCGGGCTTTCTCTCTTGCACAATTGCGCCACTGCTAAGGCGCAGTGGCGCAATCATCGTACTCCCCTGCTTATTGCTTGCTCGCGTAGTAGTTCAGCAGTGCGTCGATGTCGTCCTGGCTCAGCTTGTCCATCTTCGGCTTCATCTTCTTGGGCATCGGGCGTTCACCCGAGACAAACTGCTCGAAGCTGAGCTTCAGATAAGGTGTCCACTGGCCCGCCAGATAGCCGGCATCGTCATCCGGGCTGCTGCCCGCTTCCTCGTGACACTTGTCGCAGCTTGCACTGTGGATTTCTTCACCCAGTTTGGCCTTGTCCGCATCGAATGTCTGCTTCGCAGGGACGAACTTCTTGGCTGCGTAGTGATCCCCCAGGGCCTCGATGTCGCCCTCGCTGATCTCGGCGGCAACCTTACACATGTCCGTGGCTGTGCCCTTGTTGGGACCGCTTGTGTACTTCGCCTCGGCACACGGACGCCCGTTTTCCTGGTAACTGAGCATGGTGTCAATCGTAAAGATGGCAGAAAATCCGGCAATCGTGGGAATCCCCGGCTCGGTGCTTACACCGTCTTTACCATGGCAACCATCGCAGTTTTCAGCCAGCTTTCCAACATCGGCGCTCGACACACCGGTTCCGGCGAACACGGTAATTATAGCGCCCGCAACGAGTAACCTGCCTGGGCTCATTTTTCGAATCATTATGGGTGCTCCTGTGGATTTGAATCATTTACGTTGAATACATGTTCAATAGTAGACGCTGAATGGCGGTACTGCCAGATCTGTTACCGGCTTTCTTGCCTGGGGTTTGCCCCCGTTTCCTGGCTGCGACCGCGGGCGGGAGCTTGGGCAGAAACCGGGGCAGGGAGGGCAGGGATTGTGCACCTGTAGACATTACCCGGATGCTCTCGGGTCATACCCCTTCGGGCAACCATCAGAATACTCGTGCGGTACAGCCCTGTACAGTGCCGGACATCCCTGAAAAGTGAGAGAGGCCCCGGTACTATGCGTAAATCGGGAACAGGGTGGAGACGGGTTCACGCGACTCCGGGCAGCGTATTTTTGGTGTGTAAGCTGCTGTAATGATTTTTATTCTTCTATAAGATCGCATCCTGGTCGAAAATCGAACTCCAGATGCTTTTCATCTTGTGTTCGCTCATGCACGCGATGGTCTACCTCTGAAGAGGCCATCAAACCTGGTGTCAATTTCCTGTTGCATTTTTACCTCCAATGCATAAAACTCGCGCCCCCTGAATGAGTTCGGGACCATATATACGGGCTGGACGCGCGTTGTCCGTCCACGGATCAGCGCGCTTGCACACCCGGTTGTAACAACTGTATGTGGAGGACAACATCGATGGGCCTAAATCCGGCTGCTGATGGCTCTATGCTCAAGGGCATCTGGCCTGTTCATGACCAGGAAAAAGACAAAACTTCCGCGCTGGATCATTTCACGATTCGAGACGGTATCGAGTTCGCCGGTACCCACCTGATTATCGATCTCTGGGGTGCACGGCATCTGGATGATCTGGACCGGATGGAGAAAACACTCCGCCGCGCGGTAACGGTTGCAGGGGCGACGCTGCTTCATATCCACCTGCACCACTTCACGCCGAATGGCGGAATCTCCGGAGTCGCGGTATTGGCGGAATCCCATATCAGTGTGCATACCTGGCCCGAGCGCGACTATGCCGCATTCGATATCTTCCTGTGTGGTGAGGCACGCCCCGAGCTGGCGATACCGGTCCTGAAAAATGCCTTTCATCCGGAGCGAGTGAAGATTAACGAGCATCTGCGTGGTATTGCCCCGGGACGGCCATGAAATACTTCAAGGAGACGCTTTACGATTCGATTTGCCAGGAATTTCGAATCGACAAGCTGTATTTCGAGCATAAAACCGACCTGCAGCATTTGATGATCTTCCACAATGCACAACTCGGTCGCGTCATGACCCTGGATGGAGTGGTGCAGACCACCGAGGCCGATGAGTTCGTCTACCACGAGATGATGGCGCATGTGCCCCTGTTCGCACACGGCAGCGCCAGACGGGTTCTGATTATCGGTGGCGGCGATGGTGGTATGCTGCGCGAGGTTCTGAAGCATCCGGTTGAACAGGTGACCCAGGTCGAAATCGACAAGGCCGTGGTCGATATGGCAAAGGAGTATTTACCGAATCATTCCGCTGGCAGCTATGACGATCCGCGACTGAATCTGGTTCTCGCCGATGGTATGGATTTTGTGCGCGAGTCCGGAGAGCAGTTTGATATCATTATTTCAGACAGCACCGATCCCATTGGCCCGGGCGAAATCCTGTTTACCGAGAGTTTCTATGTGGCGGCAAGGCGATGCCTCAGGGAAGGCGGTATCCTGGCTGCCCAGAATGGTGTACCGTTTTTTCAGCCGGACGAGTTACAGACAACCTGGAAGCGCCTGTCGCCCCACTTTGAATCCGCGGGTTTCTATTGCGCGCCCGTACCTACCTATTATGGCGGGTTCATGGTTTTTGCCTGGGGGGCCGACGATCCCTCTGTGCGCGACATCGACCCACAGGTACTGCAGGAGCGGTTTGCGGCCAGTGGTATAAGCACGCGCTACTATAATCCCGCTATCCACAGTGCCTCCTTTGCGCTACCCCAGTACATGCTCGATGCACTCGACGAGGTTGACTAGTGGCGGCGTCGCGTCGAATTCTCATCGGCGCCGCACCGGAAGAGCGCGCACGCTATGAGGCGCTGGTCGCTCAATACGGTTCTCCCTTATTGTTGTTCGATGCCTCGACACTCAGGCGGCACTATCAGGCCCTGACCAGGGCGCTGCCTGGCATCGCCCTGTATTACGCCGTCAAGGCGCATCCCAACGAACACATAATCCGCGAACTGGATGCACTGGGCGCCGGTTTTGATGTCGCCTCGGCGGGCGAGATGGATCTGCTCATGGAGTTGCAGATCTCCGGGCGACGCACCATTCATACCCATCCGATCAAGAAAGACCAGGAAATTCGCGATGCACTGCGCTTCGGTGCAACGACCTTTGTGGTCGATAACATCGATGAACTGAAAAAACTGACACCCTATCGCTCCCGTGTCGGAATCCTGCTCAGGATCAGTTTTCGCAGCGACCAGGCGGTGGTGGATCTGTCACGCAAGTTTGGATGCGAGCCTGATCAGGTGCCTGCCATCATCCAGGCAGCGAATGAACTCGGCCTGCATATCAAGGGACTGTCA
>JARFQV010000075.1 GCA_029287615.1 Pseudomonadota bacterium
TCCTTTGGGTTGTGGCTGAGCCCCGGTATTGGCGCCCGCCTGTCCGCCCATCTGGTAGCGGTCAATGTTATCCGGCAGGTTGCCTGCACCATTGCCCCGGCGCATGCTGCCATCTTCAAGGGTACCGTCCCAGTTCAGGTCAGTATCGACCCCACCTCCGGTGAAACGACAGGCCAGCAGAAGTTTGGGAATCAACACAAAGTCTGCGTCGTTGACAAACCCGCATGGGATTGATTCTCTCTCAGAATCAGCTCCACATTGTATCAAGCTGCTGAGTTCGCTCCCGTCGGTCCACTCGGCAGAGTTGGCCACGCCAACGGCTCCCCGAACGGCACCGTTCGATATGACAAGTTCGTTTACGGAAAAAGGCCCTGCCGGTGGAGCAAAGAATCCTGCGGTCACTGCGTCTGTCAGCAACCAACCCGCAGGATCGATGCTGGTCTCAAGCCCGGCTATAAAATTGGCGATCGTTATACTCGAAGAAGAAGTGGCAAGGGTGCCAACGGACGCACCGGCTAATACCGATGTCGCCTGAAAACAGTCTGAGTCCCCTCCAGTACAGAAGGGACCGTCCGATAGACCTGCAGTTAATTCAAGCGTGCCCTCCTTCAGGATCAGGTCAAGGTAGTCGGCCATGGTTACACCGCCGGCTCCAACCCGGTCGCCCGGTGAATTGAGTATCAAATTTGTGCTGAATGGCACATTTCTGCTGAACACGGCGACCATATCCGATGCGGCCGCACCGGCCACGCCAAGCTCCGTCAAAGTCAAACCCAAGCCAGGGGTAACCGGTCCGAAACGAATTGCAGAACCAGCATCAGAATCATCAACAGAAGTAATCTCTTGTGAGAAGATGGCATAAACCTGGTTGTTTAAGTCCAGTCCGTCTGGTGAAACTTTATTATCTATCCGGACGAATCCCGTGAGAATGTCGCCCACGCCAAGTATCCCGTCAGGACCGCCGCCGAAAGGTCCGTTGACATCTGATCTGTCAAAGAATACCTCACGGCTTTGATCTTCGAAGCCATTGACTACTCCATCGACAAGAATGCTGCTTAAGTAGCCGGTTTGTGCAGGCGCATCCAGCGCAAGAAACAAGCACGCCGCCGCAATAATCAAAAGTGGTTTTCTGGTCATTAGTTTTCTCCAAATCTACTGTTATATTTAAGTATAGTTGTACGTAACTTAAGAGAAAGGCTTTACCCAACCGCTGTATGTGAGTGGAGCTGAAATAGTCGACAGCGGCCAACTATTAACGTCAAATCCTACGAGACTGAACGGTTGTATTACTGTATTTGCAAAAATCATACCAAAATAATTTTTCTTATTAATATCTATCGGTTGGCACTCAAAGGTGCTTCTGTGGATGGAATCGCGCCGCAAGTGTGTAAAAAATGCTGACGCCCGTCCTGACTGTTGAATTGCATTGAATATTGAGCCACTTTTGCATCGGGGCTTGACCCACCCCAAAATCTCTATTTGCTTGAAAGCTAGAAGCAATGCACGAGCAAAGTAGGTGCAGGCGAAATTGCAAATCCGGTTCAAATGAACGCGCAAATCAACACACCAGGTTCAAACCGCCTGAGAGGCCAGCAAATGAGAAACAAGATCGTAATATTCCTGTCAATCCTGTTTGCCTCCACGCTTGAGGTCGAGGCGTCTAGCCAGGAAAGTCTCCTTGCCTATCCGGATTCCAGGCTGGTTGCGGGTGTGGTCAACCCACGGCAAGCCGAAACCGCAGCCGAACTCACCGATGGGCTTTATGGTGCGCCTGCTTCCGGAGCCCGAAAGGCCTTCACACTCGTTTTCGAATTCAACGATGTCGTAAGCCCCGAGCGTGTAGTCGTTCACCTCCCGACGACCGGTGCAGATGAGTTGGCGGGGGAGTTGGAGCTACTGTCTTCGCTGGTTTCGCCCGAGTCAGGTTTTCAGTTGCTGCGCAAGTTTGCCGTGTCAACCAAACAGCAGCAAAAGCACAATTTTGAGCCGGTCGGTACGCGGTGGTTGATGGTGCGATTCACGCCGGTCGATGATCCGCCGCAAACCGGAATCAGCGAGATCGAGGTGCTGGGTAATAAGGGCCCGCCTGCCAGCGCATATCTATTCAATGAGTCTCCGGCCGCCGCCCTTCAGGTGCTGGATGCCATCGGTAATTCGCTGGACGTCAGCATTTCGCAGGCGGAACAGGATTTGTTCGAGGATGCTGCCGACGGATCACTGGACCGCTGGACCCTCGCAGAAGCCGCGTTGCTGGCATCCGGTGTCGTAGACGAGGGTGAAAGGTTGGATTTGATCCGGCAAATAGACAGGCTGGAGGAAGCCTTCCGGTCGGTAGCGGACGTGGCGGGCGATCCTTTTGAAACAGGCCAAACCCTGCTGGAGTGGCTGCACGCCGGACCGATGGACGCTGGCTATGTTTCGAAGCAGACCGATGTTTCCACGGTCCTGCTCGATAACACCTTCAACTGCGTTTCTTCGGCTGTTCTCTACAGCATCCTGGGTAACCGTATGGGGCTGGATATCCGCGGCGTGGAAGTACCTGATCATGCCTTTGCTATTCTCTACAGCGGTTCGGACTATGCCGATGTCGAAACGACCACGCCGCAAGGATTCAACCCCACCCGCAACAAGGAAGCCATCGAGGCGTTTCAAGCCATGACCGGTTTTTCCTACATCCCGGACCGCAGGCCTGATAAAAGGCGCGAGATCTCGCCGCTGAAACTGGTTTCCTTCATTTACTACAACCATGGCGTCGACCGCACAAACGAGGGTGATTATCACGGGGCCTTGCTGGCCAACTTCCGCGCCCTCAGCCTGGACCGTGACTCGAAGTCCGCCGTCAAGAACGCCCTCTCCGCACTGGCCAACTGGAGCGTTTCGCTTCTCGATAACGAGGACTATGCCGAAGCTCTCGAAATCGTGCGTCTCGGGCTCATGCTGGCGCCCAAGGACCGCACACTCAACCACAACCACCGTGTCATCTGGCAGCGGCGGCTGGACAAGGCATCCGAAGAACTGCCATTGGAGGATTTTGTGACGTTGGTGGACGATGCGCACCGCGAACTGCCCGGGGCGGGCTTCGACAGGCAACAGGGCCTGAACTTCATCAAGCAGGCGGAGGCGATGGCTGCCCGGGGCGAGTGGCGTTCCGCTATCGATTCGATCGGTGAGGCGCTACCGCGCGTCAACGAAGCATCCGCCAAGGAACTGGTTCAAAATCGGCTCAACCTTGTGCTGCGCTGGTCGAACGGTGAAATCGAGGCGCGGCGCTGGGAAGCGGCGTTGGATGCCTTATCGTACGGCTATGAGCTAATGCCGGAAAACACGAAGATTGGGCAGAACATCGCGTACATCCTGCAGGAATGGAGCGAGGCGATGTACCGCGAGTCCGGAGAGGCTGCCGCCGAAGAGGTGGTTGCGCTCGTTGCCGGACGTTTCCCTGAGGTTCGAGGCGTGAAGCGGGCGAGCCGCAGCTTCGCCATCCGGCGTATCCAGGAACTGCAGGGTCAGGGCCGTTACGCCGACGCCCTGGATCTAATCGAGGACTACCGCTACCTGATCGGTAACGACCGGGATTTCGACACGCTGGTGCGCAGCGTTTTCGACACCCAGGCCAACGTGTACCTGCAGCAAGGCAACTGGGACGGCGCACTTTCGATCTACACCAGCGCAAGCCGTAGCTATCCAGACAACAAGCAGATTAAACGCAACCTGACCGCCACCTGGCATCAGTGGGCGGATTCCTACATGAAGGCGAGACAATGGCCGGAGGCGCTGAACGTGTACGACAATGCCCAAGCACGCATGCCGGAGGAGCGGTCGTTTCACAAGAACATGAGCTACATTGGACAGGAGTGGCTGAAGTCCCAGGATCCGCGCGCAGAGTCAACCCGTGAACTGATCGATTATCTATACGAGAGGCTCGGCGAGGAGAACAAGACCTCGTCGCTGGTCAGCAGTTACTATCTGCGACAGATCGACAACCTCCAGAAGTCCAGGGCTTTCGAGGAATCCCTTGAAGTGGCGCAAGGCGGGGCTTCTGCGATCCGCGATGAAAATGAGGCACTCAAGGTCCGGCGGTACGCCTGGGACAACTGGGCGCAGCACTATGCAAAAAGCAAGGAGTGGCAGCAAGCCGTAGACGTCTACCGGGACGGGATCGAAGCCTTACCCGGGGATTCACGCCTCACCAACAATGCCGTCGCTACCTGGCACGACTGGGCCAAAACCTACATGGATCAGAAGGACTGGGACAGCGCGATCGAGGTGTACACGCGCGGTCTCGAGCGCATGCCAGAGGCATACCTGTTCAAGAACAATATCGACTACTGCGAGCAGCAGCGGGGCGGCTGAGCCAGGAATCGGGGAGCGAACAGCCCCACCGATTCAGGAGCAGGTACGGCAACCTGGTGTACTGCATCGTATTACCTGCACAGTTCAGCGAGGCGCCAGGTGCTCAGCGACCAGGCGCATCGGCGCCGGCATAGTGGGCCCTGCGTCAAGCCAATGCAACAACGTAGAAGGCTGCCTGGAGCCTCACCCGAAGGGAGCGCCGCAAATGGCCCACAGCCGCATTGCAGCCCTTGACAAGGGTGCAACCATTGCCTGCGAGCCGCGGATTGCTGTGAACCATTTGTGGTGCTCTGATACGTACCTTCAATACATGCCCTGGCACAAACCACGCGTTTCCCCCGTAAATCTACCTTGCCGCCTCGAGGAAAATTGATCCGCTGCGTGTAATGCACGCCATCCCTGAACGGGGCTAAAGATTCGATTTGCCGGGTACGATATATCGGCAGCCCCGTACTGACTGGATGCCGGCTCGACTATGTCCGGCTCCCTGATTTTTATGGTGTTACGGTATGACGCGTATCAAGGCATTTTCTATACATCTGCTGCTGACTGTAAGCATATTTTCAACATTTCTGGCCATCGCATTTCTGATCTGGTATCCGTGGCCTTACTTCGAGACGGAAAATGCGCCAAGAGTCCTGCGTATCCTGGTCGGTGTCGATGTCGTTCTCGGTCCGCTACTGACACTGATCATCTTCAAGCCCGGGAAGCCCGGGCTCAAGTTTGATATTGCCATGATTGCCTTCGTACAGTTCGCTGCGCTGGCGTATGGTGCCAGCGTTATGTTCGAGGGCCGTCCCGGGTATATCGCATTTACTGTCGACCGGTTTACTGTCATACCCGCGCGTGACATCGATGATTCGAAACTGCCCTATCCGGAACTGCGCACCGGAATCCTGAAGCGACCAAACCTGATCTATGTACGCCAGCCCTCTGATCCCGGGGAGCGATACCGGATTCTGGAGGAAATATTCCAGGGCGGGCCTGATCTTGATGCACGTCCGGAATACTACGAGCCATTCGCGGAACACAGGGAGGAGGTACTGAAAAGTGCGCAGCCTGTCAGGGCGCTGTTCGGAGACTCAGATCAGAAGCGGGCTGTTGTAGAACACTTCGCCGCGAAACATGATCTGAAGCCTGACGACATCCGGTATCTACCCCTGGTCGGAAAAGATCGCGATATGGCCATGATCCTTGAAAACGATACCGGATCAGTACTCGGTGCTGTCGATCTGGACCCCTGGTATCGTTATGAACGTACCGGGTCTTCTGCGGAAGACGACTCGATACGTGCAGAGAATGCGGTTTCGCCTTGAGAATCATCACCTGCTTCGAAGATCGGCGAGTCAGTAAACACACGGATCCACCTGGATGAGAAACTCCCTGCAGCTGACACCGTCCGGTTGCCCGAAACCGGGCGGCGCAGCAGTTGCACTTGTTAATTCATGTGCAACAGCTACCTTTTCCTGATCGACTCAGAAGACGCAATGTCATTGCGTTCTGCCATAACCGTTGTTACATGTCACGAAGGGTCAAGGTAAACCTGTGGTTGAGCCACACCGCTTGATTGATCAGCCCATGTGGAAACCGATGGCTTTAAATAAATCCGTCCCCCTTGTATGTCCCCCTTGTATGCGTTGTTCTGAAAGTAAGTGATTTTACCTATTGCTCAAGACATGTTTGTGTTCTATGGTATCGCCGTTTAAGTAATATGGTATCGTTGTGCAACAATGGTTTCTTACGCAACGTAAGTTTGATGACTTACTAGGTACCCATTTCCAACGGATGGATTTTCCACAGTAATGTGAAATGAATACCTTTTGCACAGATGTAGTGCAATTGGTGACCTTCAAGCATTTTGTGGCAATCATGTGCAGTACAGTATAGCCC
>JARFQV010000084.1 GCA_029287615.1 Pseudomonadota bacterium
GGCCCAAAAAACGCCACCACAAGAGAAGACTGGTCCAGCCCGATTTTGTCGAGTTGCTGGCCAGCAAGATCAGGACGAACGGTGTCCTGCACCTGGCAACCGACTGGGAAAATTATGCCGGTTCCATGCTGGCCATCATGGAGGCGAGCCCATCTTTCCTCAATACCTGCGGTCCCGGCCAGTTTTCACCCCGACCGGCTTCCCGCCCCCTGACCAAATTCGAGCGTCGTGGCCAGCGACTTGGCCACCAGGTCTGGGACCTGGTCTATACGAAACCGGGCTGAGGCAGGTAGAACATGGCACCATCGAATACACGGCGGATATGCCTGCCCTGCATCAGCCGGTTTGAATCCAACTTGAGAGAGTTGGCCGAAAAGTGGTTCAATATGTAGTTTCGGTCATCGGTAAGGATGGTCCGCCATAATTTTGGCATGCTCGCCCCATGAAATGAATGCGTGGTTTCAATACCACTAGCCAGTCGGGCTTCATGCACAACCGAATCCATTGCATTTGCTGAGCTTCGAGGAATAAACCATGTCCCAGAAACATCCAATAATCGCTGTGACCGGCTCATCCGGCGCCGGCACGACGACGGTAAAAGTGGCGTTTGAACATATCTTTCTGCGCGAGGGAATCAACCCGATAGTCATCGAGGGCGACAGCTACCACCGCTATGACCGGGTTGCCATGAAGGAGGCCATGAAAAAGGCCGAACAGGAAGGAAATAGCAACTTCAGTCATTTTGGACCGCAGGCGAATATCTTCGACCAGCTGGAAGAGACCTTCCGCAGCTATGGTGAAACCGGCACCTGCCAGAGGCGCTACTACCTGCATAGCGAGGAAGAGGCAAAACCCTTCGGACAAAAGCCGGGGGAATTTACCCCCTGGGAAGATATCGCAACCGGCACCGATCTCCTCTTTTATGAAGGATTACATGGCGGAATCGTGTCAGATAACGCGAATGTGGCACAGTATGTAGACCTTCTCATCGGCGTAGTGCCTATCGTCAACCTGGAATGGATCCAGAAGATACACCGTGATTGTGCACAGCGCGGTTACTCAGCCGAGGCGGTTACCGATACCATCCTGCGTCGCATGTACGATTATGTGCACTACATCACTCCGCAATTCTCGCGGACTGATATCAATTTCCAGCGCGTGCCGACGGTAGATACCTCAAACCCCTTTATTGCGCACGATATCCCGACACCGGATGAAAGCTTTGTCGTCATCCGTTTCAAGGACCCCAAAAAGAGCGGCGTGGATTTTCCCTACCTGCTGAATATGCTGGATGACTCATTCATGTCCCGGAGAAATTCCATCGTCGTGCCCGGAGGCAAGATGGGCTTTGCCATGGAGATCATCCTGGCACCCATAATCGAGGAGATGATGTCTGTCAGCAAGCAGATCTGAGGCCAGCTTCGATAGATGCCCGGGGGTAAGAACTGGACTATACTCAGGTGAACCCACCTCCGGCAAGTGGAGGTAAGCCCATGATTCATCTGATACCCTGCGTGAGTAATGAAACCAGACATTGCTGCGAACAGACGTTCTGACACCTTCTTGCTCGGGCATGCCGAAAACCCCGAGTGGGAAAAAGCAGCAGAGCAATGCTTGCAGCAGATCGGCTACATACCCCCGGGCGCCAACCTTGGATTCCTGTATGCAACCAGTGCCTACAGCGGCCTTCTGACCGATATCACGGAGTTTTTTCGCGATGAGACCGGGATCGAATCCTGGACGGGCACGATCGGCGCCGGGATCTGCGCGAGTGGCAAGGAGTACTATGACACAGCGGCCATGGCCGTGATGATCACGACACAACCGGAGGATTCCTTCCGGTTGCTGCCCAACATCACATCTGCGGAATGCAGCGGACTGGAAGAGCTACGGCCCTGGCTCGGCAACTCCGGCTCGCACCTGGCCATCGTCCATGGCGATCCACATAACAACGCGATCTATGAAATCATCACCACACTCGCGGACAGGCTGCCAGGCGGGTTTCTGGTCGGCGGTCTGACCTCGTCGAGCGCAGATCACCCGCAGATTGCCGGCAGACTGAACCGGAAAGGCCTGTCAGGTGTCGTGTTCAATGACCGGGTTCCGGTTGCCACGGGACTGACCCAGGGCTGTACACCAATCGCGGGCAAGCACCTTGTCACCGAATGTGAGCAGAACATCATCATCAGCCTGGACGACAGGCCGGCGCTGGACGTTCTCTATGACGAGGTCGGGGAACTCCTGGCCCGGGATATCAAGCGTGCCGCAGGCTACATTTTCATCGGACTCCCGGTTCCAGACTCTGATACCAGCGACTACCTGGTGCGTAATCTGATTGGTATCGATTCACGCAAAAAGCTGCTGGCGATTGGTGATGTAGTGGAAAACGGGATGAAGGTAGAGTTCTGCCGCCGGGATGGCAGCAGCGCATGGGATGACCTTCGTCGCATGTTGCTCAAACTCAAAAGCCGGATAACCACGCCCCCCAGGGGTGGGGTTTACTTTTCCTGCATGGGTCGAGGCCAGAACCTGTTCGGCAGCGACTCGGTTGAATTGAGAACCATCCGCCAGGAACTTGGGGATTTCCCGCTGGTAGGATTTTTTGCCAATGGCGAGATCTCGAACAACCGGCTGTACGGGTATACAGGGGTACTGACGCTGTTTCTCTGAACAGGGCATCCTGGTGAAAAATACCCCTTACCCGCCTGGTATCCTTCAACCCGCAAGCATACTGTGGTTCAATAAGCCCGCATTATCCGGCATCAGTTCATGAGACAGGCTTTCAGATCACTATTGTATGGATTCCGGAGCCGGAAACCCGCACTATACCCGGATACCTGCCGGCACCAATCGACAAGGAGAACGAGCATGCGTTTCAATAAAATTCTACTGACCCTTCTGACCGGCCTGACTGCGGTATTCCTGTCCGTTTCCGCCAGTGCCGAAAACTCACAGGACTTCGGTGAGTATGTGGTTCATTTCAATGCGCTTGCCACCGATCTGCTGCCGCCAAAAGTCGCCAAGGAATACGGCATCACCCGCAGCCAGAACCGCGCCATGCTGAATGTTGCGGTCCTGAAGAAAGTGCTGGGCACGACCGGGCAGCCCGTAGAGGCGCATGTAGAGTCATCTGCCACCAACCTGACCGGCCAGACCAAGAACTTCAAAATGCGCGAGATTCGGGAAGGCACGGCTATCTACTATATTGGGGAAATCAGCGTCTCGAACGAGGAAACCCTGAACTTCGACCTCAAGGTAAAACCCGAGGGCAGCGATGATGAATACACGGTTCGCTTCCGGCAGGATTTCTTTACTCGCTGAGTGCCCTCACTGACCATACCTCCCTGCCCCGCAAGGGGTGAGCCCCATGGAAGGGGCGAAAATCCCGGGTCCCTGTGCGATTTTCTCGCCCGCCGCAGTAAATACGGGCTGAGCCGGCATGCCTGAAACAAACCGGCCGGCACTCCTGAAGAGGAAGATGTTCTGGGTGGGACTGCTCTACTTTGCAGAGGGCTTCCCGCTGGGCATGTTCTATGATGTCTTTCCCATTCATTTCCGCCAGCAGGGGGTAGACCTGCGGGAGATCGGCTTCCTGAGCCTGCTGGGGCTGGCCTGGACACTGAAATTCCTCTGGGCGCCAGCAATCGATCATTTTCGCCATCACCGGCGCTGGATGTTCAGCGTGGATCTGTTGATGGGCGGGGTCATGCTGGCCTTTGCAATCCATGCGGAATTCGGCTCCTGGGTGTGGTTTGCCATCGGGGCCTTTACCCTTCTCTCCGCGACGAATGACATAGCAATCGACGGCTATACCATCGAATTGCTGAACCGGGATGAACTGGGCCTGGCCAACGGTCTGCGCATCGCCTTCTACCGTGTGGGAATGCTCGCCTCGGGATTCGTTCTGGTGCTGGTTGACCTTGTGGGTTGGTCGGGAAGCTATATCACCGCAGCGGGCATTTTGACCCTGACCGGTATAGCCTGCCTGTTCGCCCCCAAAGAACGCGCTATTCGTGCCGCCGGCACCATTTCACTGGTCCATGAACTGAAGGCGCTGATTACACACCCTGCGGCCTTCAGCGGTGTAGTCCTGTTCCTGACCGGCGCTCTCTGGCTGGTTGACCGCACAACCGACTGGTCACAGGCATCCGACAGGTTCTGGCTCTATGTCTTCACGGCAGCCGGTATCCTCGTCCTGGGCAGCCTGATGGTTTCCCGCCTTGCCCGCAAGACACGCAATGCGGAACAGCAGACCCCTCTGACCGAAGGGCCCATGTTCGGCGCCATGCTGGATATGCTTCGACGGCCACACATAGTGCCAATCATCGCCTTCATCCTGATATTCAAGCTGGGTGACAGCGCCATGGGCTTCATGGTGAAGCCTTTCTGGGTAGACTCCGGGTTTTCAGCAACCCAGATCGGACTGGTATCGGTAAATATCGGCCTGCTGCTCTCTATTGCCGGAGGGATAGCCGGAGGCTGGTACACAGACCGTGTCGGGATATTTCACGGCCTTTGGGTACTGGGACTCCTGCAGGCTGCATCCAACCTCGGGTATGCCTGGGCCGCATCGGTCATTCCGCCGGTCCCCATCGGTACCGCCATCGACTCCCAGTACCAGTTCATCATGTATGCCGCGAGTGCCATGGAGTCGTTTACCGGCGGTCTTGGTACCGCAGCATTTCTGGCCTTTCTCATGGCCATTGTAAACAAGCGCCACTCAGCCACTGAATATGCAATCCTTTCCTCCATTTTCGCGCTCAGTCGCTCCTTTGCGGGTTTCGCCAGCGGTTACGGCGCGGAGCAGATGGGCTACTCGGATTATTTCCTGCTGACCTTTTTCCTGGCCTTCCCCGCCTACCTGTTGCTTCCCTGGGTAAAAAAGATGCTCTCCTATGCGGAAGACCAGAATCACTGGACACAGGAAGAGCCGGCAGGGAAATGATCTGAATCCCTGGCTGCCCTTCACCGGGCACCACGTCCGGGCTAGAGTTGATAGCCGTAATCGATGATCAGGGGTGCATGATCGGAAAAGCGCTTGTCCCGATAGATAGATGCGGCCTGCACCGTTTCCGCCAGCTTTGGGGTAACCACCTGATAGTCAATCCGCCAACCGACGTTATTTTCCCAGGCCTTGCCCCGATTCGACCACCACGTGTATTCATGCTCCTGCTGATTGACCTTTCTGAAGGCATCCACATAACCCGCAGAACCAAACAACTCGTCCATCCATGCCCTTTCCTCGGGCAAAAATCCGGAATTTTTCTGGTTACTCCGCCAGTTCCTGATATCGACTTTCTTGTGGGCAATATTCCAGTCACCGCAAAGGACATACTGGCGCCGCTTGAGACGAAGCCTGCGCAGGTAGGGCATGAATCTTTCCAGAAATTCGAATTTAAAGGCCTGCCTTTCCTCACTGGAGGAACCGGAAGGCAGGTACAGGGATATGACGCTCAGCGGCCCGAACTGTGCCTCGATATAGCGGCCCTCCGCATCCACATCCGGCCAGCCGATACCGCGTATGATCTTGTCCGGTTTACGGCGTGAATAGATCGCCACTCCGCTATACCCCTTCTTCCGTGCATCGTGGAAATAGGCATGCCATGTCCTGGGTCGAAAAACGCGATCCGTGAGCTGATCTTCCTGGGCCCGGATCTCCTGCAGACAAATCACGTCGGCCCGCTGCCTGCTCATCCACGAGAACAGACCCTTGTTGGCTGCTGAACGGATACCATTTGCATTCAGAGTGATAATTCGCATGTATAATCCCTTGTTATGAAAAACTACCAGCATGAATTCCTTGATTTTGCCATCGAGGTCGGTGTTTTGCGATTCGGAACATTCACCCTGAAATCCGGACGCGTGAGCCCCTATTTCTTCAACGCCGGCCTGTTCGACACCGGCGGCAAACTGGCAAGGCTTGGCCGCTTCTACGCCGAGACGATCGAAAATACCGGTTGGGACATCGACGTCCTGTTCGGTCCCGCCTACAAGGGGATTCCCCTCGTTGCTGCTACCGGCATCGCCCTGGCGGATCAACATAACCGTGATCTGCCCTGGTGCTTCAATCGCAAGGAGGCCAAGGACCATGGCGAGGGGGGCAGCATGGTGGGCGCATCGCTGCAGGGGAAGGTATTGATCGTGGACGATGTCATTACCGCCGGAACCGCCATCCGGGAATCCGTCGAACTGATCCATGCTGCCGGTGCCACGCCGTCCGGGGTGGTCATTGCGCTGGACCGGCAGGAACGCGGGCAGGGTGAACTTTCCGCCATACAGGAGGTAGAGCAGGAGATGGGAATCCCGGTTGCCAGTATCGTTACCCTGGATCACCTCCTGGAATACCTCGCCGACTCTCCTGAGGGAGAAAGTTCTCACCTATCCATACGCGACTATCGGAAACAATATGGGATCAACCCGTAATCAACTTCAGACCGACCAGCAGGGTAACGGCCTCGAAGGCCCGCTTGATCCAGCGATTGCCGGACTTGATTGCCAGATGGGCCCCGAGGTAACCACCCAGAAGTGAACCGAGCAGTAGCGCCGGGAGCCAGGACCAGCGTATTTCCGCCAGCATACCCAAGGTAAAGGCGCCCGTACCATTCCAGAATACCCCTACTAAAACAAGCGTATATGCGATTGCGCGCCGGTAATCCAGACCAAACCAGCGTACCAGCCACAATGTTACGAACAAACCGGTACCCGAGGTAAGCGAACCGTTCAGAACACCGATAAAAAACAACACCATACCACCGATCCACAAGCCCCAACCCTCCCGGTTGATCGGTCTTGCAGACTGCCCCAGATCCTGTTTCATGCAGGAATAGATGCCCAGACCAGCTGTCAGCACACCCAGTGCGATCTCCGCCATTCTCTCCGGCACGGCCAGGATAATATTCGCGCCGACCACTACACCCGGCACGCCGGTCACCAGAATGAAAAGCGCCAGGCGCTTCTCCAGGGCCTCTTCTCTCAAGTGACGGACGGTAGCGCCGATACCAAGAGCAATACTTGCCACCTTGTGGGTAGCCAGGGCAATCGCAAATGGCAGACCGAGAAAGATCAGTGCCGGTAACTGAATCAATCCGGCACCGCCACCGGAGAACGCCGAAAACAAATTGGCCACCAATGAAACGGCAAAGAGAATTAGCGGTTCCAGATCATTCAAGTCAGATACCTAGCGAGGTTGGCATTAGCCGTAGCTATAGCCAGACATGAAACTTTTCACACAACACCGGTTACCTGTTGAATGATACACGCAACCAACCTCTTCCATCTGCCAGCCACGCTACTGTTTGCCATCGCCTTCTCGGCACCCGCAGCCGGGAGTTCGTACAAGTGGTCAGATAGTGACGGAATCATCCATTACGGAGACCGGGTTCCACCCGAGCATTCCAGCAAGGAACGCAGGGTACTGAATGAACAGGGAATTACCGTCAAGATATACGATGCCAGCAAGACCCCCGAACAGATAGCGGAAGAACAACGCCTGGCGAAACTGAAGGAGGAAGAGGAGCACCAGAAACGCATACAAACCATGTATGATCATACTCTGCTGGCCACCTTCGCAAGCGAGCAGGATATGGTGGCTACCCGTGATGGGAAGATCAGCGCCATAGAAGGGATTATCCGTCTGAGCAGAAGCCGGGTCGAAAACATCAAATCCCGCCTCCATTCCATGACCCTGGAAGCCGCCGAACTGGAGCGTAGCGGCAGGCCCTTTCCCGTGAAACTACACCGGCTGATACGCGAAACCCGCAAGCAGATCCTGGAAAACGAACGCTACATTCTCAGCAAGCAGCAGGAGCAGGAGGCCATTCGCCAGCAGTTCGAGGCTGATATTCAACGCTTCCGTAAACTGAAGTCGGAGGCCGGAGTCGCGGCCAAAAAATAGTGCCGCTCAGGCACGAATCAGTGTGCCTACCCCTTCATCTGTGAATAACTCAACGAGCACGGCATGCTGGACGCGCCCGTCAATAATGTGCACGGCGCGTACACCACTGTGTATGGCGGACATCGCGCTCTGAATTTTGGGCAACATCCCCCCATGTATGGTGCCATCCTCAATGCGTGCGTTTACATCCTCTGTACTGAGACCGGTCAGCAGTGCGCCATCCTTGTCCAGCAGCCCGCTGGTATTGGTCAGCAGAATCAGTTTTTCCGCCTCCAGAACTTCCGCCATGCGGCCAGCGACCAGATCGGCATTGATATTATAGGAATGACCGTCCTCTCCGACCCCGATGGGTGCGATGACGGGGATGAAATCCCCTCCCACAAGCATATGCACGATGGACACATCGATACTGGCAACTTCGCCAACATGCCCGATGTCAATGATCTCCGGTGCATCCAGCTCCGGTGAACGTCGCTCGATCACCAGCTTGCGAGCCCGGATCAGATCGCCATCCTTGCCGGTCAGGCCAACCGCCCGGCCGCCGTGTCGGGTGATGAGGTTAACGATTTCCTTGTTAACCAGCCCCCCGAGCACCATTTCCACGATATCCATGGTGTCGCTGTCAGTAACACGCATGCCCTCAACAAACCGGCTCTCCTTGCCGATCCGCTCCAGGAGATTGCCGATCTGCGGCCCGCCACCGTGTATCACAACAGGATTGATACCCACCAGCTTCATCAGCACGATATCGCGCGCGAAACTGCTTTTCAGTAGATCGTCCACCATGGCATTTCCACCGTACTTGATGACGAGGGTCTTGCCCCGGAAACGACGTATATAGGGCATTGCCTCTGTCAGGACATGGGCAACACCGGTAGCTGTGTCAGGAGTCAGTGCCATGATGTGCGGGGTATACAGTTCATTCCCGGGATCGATCAGAACGGCAGGGACAAGGTGGAATCAACCTGGAGTATGATCCGCCTGAATTCGTCCTGAATACGGCGTAATGCCGCTTCATTGTCCGCCTCGAAGCGCAATACCAGTACCGGCGTGGTATTCGAGGCGCGAACCAGACCCCATCCATCCTCGAAATCCGCCCGCAGACCGTCGATAGTCGTGATCTTCGCACCGATGAAGTGAGCGCTTGCCAATAGACTTTCCATGAACCGCTGTGGTTCTCCCTCGGCCATCGGAACATTCAGCTCCGGGGTATTCAGGCTATTTGGCAGGGCACTGAATATCTCGCTGGAGGTACGGTGATCATTGGAGAGTATCTCGAGCAGGCGAGCGGAGGAATACAATGCATCATCAAAACCCAACCAGCGTTCCCTGAAAAAGATATGGCCGCTCATCTCGCCTGCCAGGAGCGCTCCTGTTTCCTTCAGCTTTGCCTTGATCAGAGAGTGCCCGGTCTTCCACATCAGCGGTTCGCCCCCGTGCTGGCGGATAATATCCGCCAGATGCTTCGTGCACTTCACATCATATATGATCTGTGCCCCCGGATTGCGGGTCAGCACATCCATCGCCAGCAGCATCATTACCCGGTCCGGCCAGATTATTTCTCCATCCGAGGCAATGACACCCATACGGTCACCATCACCGTCATAGGCCAGTCCGATATCCGCACCTTCTTTTTGTACGGCACTGATCAGGGTAGCGAGATTGCCTGCCTTGCTGGGATCCGGGTGATGGTTCGGGAAGTTTCCATCAACCTCGCAGAAAAGCTCGACCACTTCACAGCCGATGGAGCGCAGCAGGCTCGGCGCGACTGCGCCGGCCACTCCGTTGCCACAGTCAATCACGACCTTCAGGGGTCTGGCGATATTGATGTCTCCCCGGATCCGCTCGATGTAATCCGGCAGCACATCGACAATCTCGTGCGTGCCATCACCGCTGAGAAATTCATTCTTTTCTATCCGCTGGCGCAGGCGCTGAATCGATTTACCCGACAGGGTCTCGCCCGCCAGCACTATCTTGAGCCCATTGTAATCCGGCGGATTATGGCTACCGGTAACCTCGACACCCGAATTACTGTCAAGATAATGGGTTGCGAAATAGAGAACGGGGGTGGGGACACAGCCGATGTCCTTGACATCCCTGCCAGCACTGCGCAGACCACGAATCAGTGACTCCGCCAGTTCGGGTCCTGACAAACGGCCATCCCTGCCGACGACCACCGCCTGCTGCCCCCTTTCGGAGGCCTCGCTGCCGATGGCACGCCCGATCATATACACCACATCCGGCGTCAGATTCTCCTGCACAATCCCCCTAATATCGTAGGCGCGGAATATTGCCGGAGAGACGACGGATGCCCCTGTACCCTCAGCGTCCCTCAGATTGCCACTGAGGGTAAGATCACTTTCCAGCATGGACTGTGGCTCTTGTGCATCCTGTTCTGACGACTTTCTCTCCAGGTCCTGTTCACGCTCTGCTGCGGGCTCTGCCAGTACACCGGAGCCTGCAATCCTGGTCATCAAATCGATGGTGTCACCCAGTTCGGTGGTACTGGATGGATACTTTTGCTTGACACGGTTATCCCGCATGTCCTTGACCAGTGTGATGAAGGTTATCTCATCCCTGCGTATTGCCCGGCTCAGGCCGCGGGTGACCAGAAACACGACCGCGGCGAATATGGCAATAGCCACACCCAGACTCACCATCATCCAGAGACGGGCACGATCGGCAAAGTCGTATTCTGCGCGTGCAGGCCAGTAAGCCAGTTGCCAGCGACTGTCCTTTATCCGCGGCATCACCGCCGGCGCTCCCTTTTTCAAATCAGGGTCACCACGTGATGCCAGAACGAGGGCAGATCCCTTGGTAGTGAGCTGCCGCAGTTCTATATAACCACTTTCAAATCTTGGTGCATCCAGTTCCTTTTGCAAACCGGGGACCTGCAGACTGACCAGGAGATTCCCGACAATTTTACGTCCCGTAGCACTCAGAACCGGACGCACCATATTGATGTGTTGCTGAGGTGAACCAAACATGTGCACTTCGGCAAGAGGCGGTTTTTCCTTGGTCTCCGAGTCACGCAACATGGCGATAGTGGCATAACTCAGGGGCGGTGAAGACTCCAGGTCCACATCGATGATTCCCGGACGCAACAGGCGTACCCCGATCGAATCAGGAAACAGGTATCCCAGTTCCTGCTCCTTGGCTCTTTGTGCGACCACGTCATTTTCACTGAGCATACGGATCACATCGCGGTCCCGCACGATCATTTCCATGGTTGCACCATGACGTTGCAGAATGGTGTCGAAATAATTGGCAAAATTATTCGCGGTCAGATTGACCTGCTGGTCGCTACCGGTCTTGATGTAATCGATGCAGATCAGAAAAAAGACCAGCGCCAGCAGTACCAGCAGTGCCGTTCCGGTCAGAAAGACCCAAAGTGCGGACTTGCGTAGACTGGCTTCCTTGCCATCCGTGTTTTCCTGAAGCTGCTTGGACAGTTCCGGTTTACGCCCTGGTAGTGAAAACTTCATTGATTTCCTTCAATTCAGATATTCTTCAATCAATACCCCAGACCATGCATTCATCACAACAGAATCATTGCCTGCCAGTATGCCCAAACCCGCCTGCACCACGTTCGGAAGCGGAAAATTCCTCAACCACCTCGAAATCGGTGCGCAGCACGGGGACGAAAACCATTTGCGCAATACGTTCACCCGGACGGATAGTAAAGGACTCATTTCCCCGATTCCAGCAGGACACGAACACCTGGCCCTGATAATCTGAATCGATGAGTCCCACCAGATTTCCGAGCACGATACCATGCTTGTGCCCCAGCCCGGAGCGGGGTAGCAAGACGGCCGCCATGCCCGGGTCCTCGATATGGATCGCGATACCGGTCGGTATCAGTGTTGTCTCACCCCGCGCAAGCACGTGTTCCTGCTCAATGCAGGCACGCATGTCGAGGCCGGCCGAACCATCGGTAGCATAGTGGGGTAAGGGAAATTCTCCCCCGATTCGCCGGTCGAGAATCTTAAGCTGAATCTTTTGCATGGGTTTCCCTGGCATTCCGCCTGTTGTGGTAATGATCGGCAATGAGCCGTACCAGCTCTCTGGCCAGTCGTTGCTTCGGTGCGGTCGGAAGCAGCCTGGAGCCTCCCTCCCAGAACACATGCAGGCGGTTCTCATCTGCGTCGAAACCGGTACCAGGTTGCCCGACCAGGTTAGCGGCTACCAGGTCCAGCGACTTGGAAAGGCGCTTTTTCCTTGCGTTGACCTCCAGATCCTCTGTTTCAGCGGCAAAACCAACCGTAAAGGGTCTGTCGGGCAACGCGGCTACCCCCGCAAGTATGTCAGGGGTGCGCTTTAGCGCAATCTGCAAATCCCGGGCCCGCTTTTTCAGCTTCTGAACCGCTGGCCGGTCTATGGTGTAGTCGGCAACGGCCGCCGCGGCAACAAACAGATCGCACCCGTCGATATCCGCCATTACCGCTTCCTGCATGTCGCCTGCCGATTCAACCAGGATCCGTTTCACTCCCTGCGGTGCTGTGAGGGCCACGGGGCCACTGATCAGTAACACATCGGCACCGGCCTCTGCTGCTGCCTGCGCAACCGCATATCCCATCTTTCCCGAACTGCGATTGCTGATATAACGAACCGGATCGATCGGCTCTCGGGTTGGGCCTGCGGTAACCACCACCCTGCAGCCGGAAAGCTGCCCGGTATCGAAGCTGTCCCCAAGCTGCTGCAGGACCAGACCGGTTTCCAGCATGCGCCCTGTTCCATACTCGCCGCAGGCCAGGTCACCTTCGGCAGGCCCCAGTAACCGAACCCCCCTTTGCCGCAAGCGAGCAACATTATCCTGTGTTGCTGGATGCTCCCACATCCCGGTATTCATGGCCGGTACAACTGCCAGGGGCGCACTGGTGGCCAGACACAGCGCCGCCAGCAGATCATTGGCACGTCCCTGTACCAGCCTGGCCAGGAAATCCGCCGAGGCCGGCGCCACGACGATCAGATCCGCCCAGCGGGCCAGCTGGATGTGTCCCATGACCGCCTCGGCCTCATCATCCACCAGGCGGGTGTGCACCGGTTTTCCCGACAAAGCCTGCATGGTCAGGGGGGTGATGAAACTTGTGGCTGCCTCGGTCATCACTACCCGCACTTCCGCGCCTGCCTCGCGCAGTTCACGAACGAGTTCCGCACTCTTGTAGGCTGCGATACTGCCGGTGATTCCGAGTACTATGTTTTTACCAGACAGGTAGCTCATTTCACAGCAGTTTACCAGAAGATCCAATCACGGAAATAATTCATTGCCTGGCGCAGTACTGCGCCGAAACAACAGATGAATTACTATGGACTGGTTGTTACTGACAACAGGGAGGTTGTCGACATGTCGATTAGTCACTGGCCGGTCTCGGAGCGGCCGCGGGAAAAACTGCTTTCCCGCGGACCGACTGCACTTTCTGATGCTGAATTGCTCGCCATATTCCTGCGTACTGGCGTAAAGGGTAAAACCGCGGTCGATGTGGCACGCGAGTTACTCAATGAATACGGCGGCCTGAGGCCATTACTTGAGGCCGAAACGGACCGATTTTGTGCCATTCACGGGATGGGGATCGCAAAATATGTTCTTTTGCAGGCAGCGCTGGAAATCGGCAGGAGACACCTGCGTGAAACGATCCAGCGCGGAGACGCCCTGAACAACCCCGAAGATACCCGGCGTTTCGTCATTGCCAGCCTGAGACATTATCCACACGAGGTCTTTGCCTGTCTGTTTCTGGATAACCGCCATCGCCTGATCCGGTATGAGGAGATGTTTCGCGGGACAATCGACGGTGCCTCCGTACATCCGCGTGAAGTGGTCAAGCGCGCCCTGTTTCACAATGCAAGCGCAGTTATATTTGCACACAACCATCCCTCCGGGGTCGCTGAACCCAGCCAGGCTGACCGGCGAATCACCGAAAGACTGCGCGAGGCACTCACCCTGGTGGATATCAGGGTCCTGGACCACCTGGTCGTTGGCGATGGTGACGGGGTCTCGTTTGCGGAAAGGGGATTTTTATAGCGACCCGACCTGCAACAGAAGCGGCCTGTCTATCGGTATCTCTCACTCACAGTAAAGACAGGAACGTGCAATGCGTGATTGACTGATCAATAATAATAGAGTTTTATCTAATTATTGATACTACCTGCCCGTTTCACGTGATTATTGCCGGGCTAACCGCCAGTTGTCCACGATAGCTTGTATGTTTTCAGCAACTTTGCTATAAATGCGCACCCTGTTCACCCGCATCAGCGGGTGATTTTCGTCTTGAAGAGGATTTAACCATGGCCAGAGTATGCCAGGTCACGGGAAAACGGCCGATCGCAGGCAACAACGTCTCCCATGCCCACAACAAAACCCGGCGCCGGTTTCTACCCAACCTGCATGAGCATCGTTTCTGGGTGGAAGGCGAGAAACGCTGGGTGAAACTGCGCGTGTCATCGAAGGGTATGCGCATTATCGACAAGCTGGGCATCGAGGCCGTGCTGGAAGACCTGCGCAGCCGCGGCGAAAAGGTATAGGGGGCCCCTGACATGCGTGACAAGATCAAACTCGTCTCCAGCGCCGGAACCGGCCATTATTACACCACCACCAAGAACAAGCGCACCATGCCTGAAAAGCTGGAGCTGAAAAAATACGACCCGGTGGTACGCAAGCACGTGATTTACAAGGAAGCCAAGATCAAGTAGGTATATCCGGACGGACCCAATAAAAAACCCGGCGAGAACCGGGTTTTTTATTGGGCAGACCGACCTTCCCGGTCAGTTCGTCTGGAGACTGTAACCGCGCAGTCGACGTGAGAATTCCTCCAGCGCCTGGATACCCGTGGCCTCCGCCTGGCTGCACCATTCCTGCAATGCCTTCAACAGATTTTCATGGCTGGTGGCCGAACGTCCCCACACCGCCTGCAGCTTCTGACGATACTGATAGACCGTACGCAGATTGCTGAACTGCCCAAGCACACGGTCCAGCCGCCCGCGGGCACGGGCATCGATCAGAGACACATCACGTATCAGCAAACCGCGCGCCTGTCTTAACAGGCGTTTCCAGGAGGCATCTGTATGCTGCCTTTCCTGGCGCAGGACCGGCAGGATGACTTCTCGCGTATATTGCGCCATCACGTGCAGGCGATTGATGATAACGGCCCGGACGGTTTCCATATCCACCTTTTCCTTGCAATCCAGGATCAGCGGCCTAGGCGCAAGCTTTTTGACGCGAGCAAGTCCCAAAAGCGACAGGAGGCGGATGTAAAACCAGCCCAGGTCGAACTCCCACCAACGGCTGGAGAATTTGGCGGAAGAGGGAAATGCATGATGGTTATTGTGCAGTTCCTCCCCGCCGACGAATGCCCCGATCGGCATGATGTTGCGTGATGCGTCACCCGGTTCATAGTTACGGTAGCCCCACCAGTGCCCGATTCCGTTGATTACACCCGCAGCCCAGAACGGTATCCACAGCATCTGTACGGCCCAAATCGATAGGCCTATCACACCAAAAAGAACAAAATCCAGCACCAGCAAGAGGCTGACACCCAGTATCGAATATCGCCCGTAGACATTCCGCTCCATCCAATCATCCGGTGTGCCATGTCCGAATTGCTCGCTGGTCTCCGGTTTCCCTGCCTCTGAACGGTACAGCTCCGCACCCTGCCACAGTACCTTGCGTATCCCGAGTACCTGTGGACTGTGAGGATCCTCCACCGTCTCGCAGCGTGCGTGATGCTTGCGGTGTATGGAAACCCACTCCCGGGTAACCATACCGGTTGTCAGCCAGAGCCAGAAACGGAAAAAGTGGCTGATGATCGGGTGCAGGTCAAGAGCCCGGTGCGCCTGGTGGCGATGTAGATAGATGGTCACACCGGCGATGGTGATCTGGGTTATCACCAGGAGAACCACCAGGTACCCCCAGGGCGGCAATTGAGCGACCCCACCAATCAGGTGAAAGCTGGACAGGAATTCAGTCATATTTGATTTACCTCGGATAATTTGTATCTCAGGCGTTCACTTCACCAGGCAAACATCGCCCCGGGAAATAATGAAGGATTGAGATGCGGACGGCCTTTGATTGCGAACATCAGGACCCAGGCTCATGGTGCATGCCGGTCAACCGGCAGTTCAGCCGCGCTGGAAGTGATTCATATACCTGATTGTTTCTGCATATACCCGGCGGCAGACCCTATTATACCCTATAAATCGGACTGGCGACGAAACCAGCCCGTCCAGGATCAACCTCCGTAGATGCCATGATCAGACCAATCTCGTGATCGCCAGCCTGTCAGGCACGCCCATAATCATCCTCGAAGCGCTCGATGTCATCTTCTCCGAAATAATCACCTCGCTGCACCTCTATGAATACCATGTCTTTTTTCCCTGGATTCGCGATGCGATGAATGGTGTGCCGGGGAATATCAATCGAATCACCAGTGCTGAGGCTGAAATCCTGCTCGCCCAGCGTCGCAACTGCCTCACCCTGGATGATGTACCAGTGTTCACTGCGGCGCCGGTGACGCTGCAAGGACAGGCGCGCACCCGGATGTACGGTGATCCGTTTGACCTTGTGATCGGGTTCATCGGCGAGTACCACGTATTTACCCCATGGCCGCTGTGACACGTCATCAGGGCCTGGGCTGAATACATCATCAGTCATGGTTACCCCCTGTCAACCGCTACTGCCCCGAATTAATTTCCCGGAGAAATCATGCCTGCCAGCTTCGCCGGTCAGGCACAAAACCAGTAACTGGCATACGGTTCGAGTTCCATGCTCTCTTGCGCAGCGTACACCTCACCCCGATCGATGAGTTCAAACCACGACCCCGCATCATATCCGGACAACAGCGATTGCAGCGGCAGGACGCGCGGTTTATCACTCATATTGCTGATGGCAAGGATAATTTCCTGGCCACCCGGTGCGCGACGCTCGATTCCGAACAACCCGTCTTCCAGATCGAGGATATGCTGCAGGCCATCCGGATGGAAGGCAGGATGTTCCGAACGTATCTTGATCCTGCGCACATATTCATGAAATACACGCGAGGTGTGGCTTGCCGGGTCGTTGAGTGCGGTTGCCAGTTCCCTGGCATTCCAGCGTCTCCGGTTGATAGAACGCGCATGCCCGCTACGGGCGACCCCTTCATAGTCGTTCCGGCTCCCGGTCAGACTGTGGAAATAAATGGCGGGAATTCCGCGCAGCGACAGCATGACGGTTTGAGAACACAGGAAACGCGCAATCTGCTGGTCGGTATCCTGTTCATACGGGTCCGACAAGGCATCGAAATAGGTGATATTCAGTTCATACGGGCTTTCCCTCCCTTCCGCATCGGTCCTGGAAGAGACATGACCACCTCGCCGCTGCACGGCCTCCACCAGCGCCCTGATCTCGGCATCCGGCACCAGTCCCTCCAGCGGGCGTACACCGATACCATCATGCGAGGCAGTAAAGTTGAGGTAGGTACAACCCGCTGGCGGTGGCTGCATACCGGCGGCCCATTCAGACAGATAGCGGGTAGTACCGGTCAACAGTGCGTGCAGGAGCAGGGGTGGCAGACTGAACTGATAGACCATCTGCGCCTCGTCTCCCTGGCCGAAATAGCTGATATTTTCCTCATGCGGCAGATTGGTCTCGGTCAGCAACAGGACCCTCGATGCATACAGGTCGAGCACATCCCGCAGCAGCTTGACGATTTCATGGGTCTCGGGCAGGTTTACGCAGGATGTACCCAGTTGTTTCCAGAGATAGGCAATCGCATCGAGACGGATGATCCGCGCACCCTGCCGTACATAGAACAGCAGGATATCCAGAAATTCAAACAGGACATCCTGATTGGAAAAATCGAGATCAATCTGGTCCGCACTGAATGTTGTCCATACCCATCGCTCCCCGCGGGGTGTCTGCGTCAGGGTCAGCAACGGGCTTGTCCGCGGCCGGGTCACGGAACCGATGTCTGTTTCAGGGTCCAGACTGATGAAATAACCACGTGCCGGTGCAATTCCGTTCTGGTATTGCCGGAACCATTCACTCTCGCTCGAGACGTGATTCAGCACCAGGTCCACCATGAGCCGGAAATCCTGGCCGATCGCTGCTATGTGCCCCCAGTCTCCCAGACTTTCATCAACCTTGCGGTAATCGATGACAGAAAAACCATCGTCTGAACTGTAGGGATAGAACGGCAGAATATGTACCCCGTGAATGACATTGCGGAGGTAGGTGTTGAGAAACCTGTGCAGCGTCACCAGCGGTTTTTCGCCATCAACGGTGAGCATATCACCATAGGTAATCAGCAGTGAGTCACGCTGGTCCCAGGATGAACAGGTCTCATCGCAAGCAACGCCATCCGGCATCATGTAACGCCCTACCAGCAGTCCCAGCCGCTCCAGCAGGCGCGCCGCAATATCCTCGCCATACAGGTGCTCCAGGCGCGTCCGCAACCGCTTCATGATATCGCTGGGTAAATACTCCATAAGCTATTCCGTACGATGCTTGATGTTCTTTACCAGAGTCTGCAGACCATAGCGCAATACACGGTAACTATAGTATTTCCTGGCAATCTCGTAGTTGTGATCAACGATCTCTTCCCGATAGTCAGAATCGTCGAATATTCTGCGTACCTCGTCCACGGCCTTGCGGTTTATGAAACCATCGATCAAAGGTACACAAAATCCCTTGGGCTCGATATCACGGGCAAACACATCATAGCGATTGACCAGGATCGGAATCCTGAAATAGATTGCCTCGAGAAATGCATTGCCGAATCCTTCATAAAGGCTTGGAAAGGTCACCAGGTCTGCATGTGGATACAGGTCCCTCAGCACATAGATCTTCTTGCCTTTATTATCGATCTGCCGCAGATCGGCAACGCGATCGCCGAAAAAACGCAAATCCACACCTTCATCGTGAGCAAGATCCCGGATCTGTTCCGGATATTCGTTACCCTCGTCACCCGCCTGATGCGAGACCACAATCTTGCAACGCGGATCCTTCAGCCTGCGCAACAGGGAAATCGAATGTTCGATACCCTTGCGCGGAACAATGCGGGTTGGCTGCAGTATCAGCCTGTCATCTTCTTCCAGCCCGATTTCCTGACGGACATCAGCAGAATAATCATCGATCGGTGGCGGCGGGTTGTTGAAATCAAGCACATTGGGTATCAACACCGATGGCAGGCCCTTCCTCCAGGCCAGGTCTTCCCGCGCCGCCTGGTTGATAACGACGTGCTGCAGCCTGGGAATGCGCGGTGGAAAGGCCATCTCCAGGTAGTCCGGAACACTCGAGATCTGGAACCGGCGGCGTTCCCAGTAAAAATCATGGTGATGGGCGATGGCCGGGATCTCTGTCTCCACCAGGAACTCGGTGATGGCGATCCCCAGCGGGACGTGCATGGGTATGGTCAGTGCATTTTCGATCACGAGTATGGTCAGCCCGAACCGGTCAACGAACTCGTGCAGTGTCAGTTTCAGGTACTCGGCTAGATCACGGATCCTCTTCATCACCAGGGGATTACGGTGTTTTGTCCCCCAGAGTTGCTCGTTGATCCACTGATTATCCGAGTGCATGAAGTATGCCTCGGGAATACACATGCTGATATCGGGTGAGCGGTCCAGCCAGCCTGCATACCAGTAACTGACATGATGATCCTCCCAGAATACCTCCGCCCATTTGGCAGATTCCAGTGACACACCGTCGGTTCCGGCAAATCTGGTAGAGATAAACCCAATGTTTTCTAGCATGTCGTCACTGGTCCCGCGTATGATTGCAGATACAAGGATCAGACACCGCCTGCAGCGGATGCGGCATAACCGCTGATCCTGCCTGGTTGCCTGACCAGCATGTTATCAACATCATATATCACTATAATTAATCCTGTCATCCGGACCAGCAGGATCGTGATCTGATCTGCTGACTGATGGTACTGCTACCCTGGTCATATCGGTATTCGAAACGGAGACACCATGAAAGAGGCGCTGGCGCAGCATGATGATTCACTCGGACTGGTCCGCAGGCTGCCGGGCATGCTGGACGGGTTCCGTGACATGCTGCTTGCAAACCTCGTCATGCTCGGCGAAATTCCGGCCCCTTCCTTCGGCGAACGTGGCCGGATCCAGTTTCTCAATCAGCGCTTCACCGAATGCGGCCTGCGAAATTCCTCCACTGACGAATCGGGCAATGGACTGGCCATACTGCCGGGTAAGAATCAGGGTAATCGCAGCATACTCCTGATGGCACATGCCGACACGCCGTTTCCAGAATCAGTGCAACATACCATCTCGGTGGATACCGGCCTGGTATCGGGTCCGGGTGTCGCGGACAATGGTCT
>JARFQV010000162.1 GCA_029287615.1 Pseudomonadota bacterium
TGCCAAGCTGTCCGGGGACAATATCATCAACTATTCGGCCCAGGAGACAAGGCGTGTCGATATGACCGTCGGTGTTGCCTATGACGCGGACCTGTCCCGGGTGAAGGAAATATTGAAAGAGATCGTCAGCAAGGATGAGCGGGTACTGTCCGATCCCGAGCCAATGATCGCGGTGGCGGAACTGGCGGACAGCAGTGTGAACCTGGTGGTGCGCGCCTGGGTAAAGACGGCAGACTACTGGGGGGTGAAGTTCGATGCGACCGAGACGATCAAGAAGCGTTTCGACGAAGAGGGCATCGGTATCCCGTTCCCGCAGCGCGATATCCACATCATCAGTGGTGGAGCGGCTGCGTGACTGGCAGGATCTGAAAGCGGCGTTTTCGCGATCTTCGCTCCCGATTGGTCAGGAATGCGGTTTAAAAGCTGTAGCGTACTTGCATGCTCGCATGAAATGCGCCATCCGCATCATTCGGGAAGGCGTCTCCTGGCCAGAAATAGGCCGCATCCAGCTCGATAAACAGGTTTTTGATTTCACGATATCCGATTACCAGGTCCAGCTCGCGACCCAGGTCCCGATTCAGACCGCTGGGGTCCAGGTCTATATTTGAATCGCGTATGTCCTCGGAGGCTTCGACCTGTCGGTATTGGTGATAGACAAGATCAATGGAGGTTTTTCTCGTTGGACGTATTCCGATGCCACCATACCATATTGACAGGTTACTCAATTCCGGATCCATCAATTCACCATAGTATTTGAACGATGTGACGCCGTTGAAGCGGCTGTTGTTGTCCTGCAGGTCGGTTTGGCGGAAATTCCTGTCGGTATTGTTATCGGGGTTCGAATCACCCGAGCCTCTTGCGTATGCCAGCGTAACGGAGGGGGAAAGCACGGTATCGATTACATGCGTTCCACCGAGATCAAATCCGTATGCACTGATGTCTTCGCGCCTGTCATCCTTCCTGTCGAGTTCATCCTTACCGAAGACATAGGCTGCAGTGAGCCAGTAGGCTGTTTTATCAGCATACTTGCCGGTGATCTGCGTACCCAGAAATACGGGGCGACCACCATTTCTGGAGCGGTCATCCCGAACCAGATAGTAAACCGACATTCTGGTCTTGTCATGCAGTTTGAATCGGCCGCTGAGGAAGTAATTATTGATCTCGTCATTATTGGAACTGTTCAGCAGGTCGTTATCGAAGACATTTTCCCGGCTGACCGATGCCTCAAGTCTGAGTCCGCGGTTGCGATAGAATAGTCTTGCGCCATCGAGTTCCTCGTCGTAGAACCATTCACGTTTGTCCTTGAAGCGTTGGCGCCCCAATTTCAGGGAGAGATCATCCAGGATTTCGTCGAACCTCACATACGCTCGCTTTATTGTGAGGGAAGTCTTTGTGTTTTCGTTGTTCTGTCGGTCGATTAATGTCGATTTTCTTTTCAGATTGAAGTCTATATAGCCATGGATTTTCTGCGTCGGTTTGTAGGTGAAGGCCAGCTTCAGTTGCGGTTCTATCTTCCAGATATCGGCGTCGTCATCATTGTCAAGATTGTAATTGCCTTCATATTCGGTTTTTACCTCCACGGCACCACCATAGTAAAGTGACCGGGTCAATTGATTCCTTGTTTTTGGCGGCGCATCGATATCATATTTGTTTCCATTTTTACTGCCCGGGCCGTTAACCGCGGGTGCATGGGAAACCACCTCGTTTCCGCCTGCATTCTGTGCCAGTTTCACGCTGTTTCCGTTCGTTGTGACGGCTCCCCAGCCATGCTGTGTATCCTGATTTTCCGGATTGTGAGGAATAATCGTATGCTTTCCACCCTTTGCCGGAAATCGTTCCTCACTCACACCGATCTCTGGCTCACGCCTGTGCCGTACGGAATACCCGTTGTGATCCGGCGCAACCATGCGTTCCACCCTGGAACCGCCACTCTCTGCAGCAGTAGGCCCAGGCGGGTTGATGACTGCAGGATTGGGATTGCCAATGGGTGGACCGCTGGATACTACAGGTGCTGAGGTAGCCCGGTGCAAATAAAAGTTCTTTGCTTGCAAGGCACATGAAAAAAGAACGACTGTTGCAATAACCAGCTTTGTATTGATTATGCTGGGTACTGATATGCTCCCGACGGTGATCAGGGATCCCGGGAGTTCCTGGATGGTTTTCGTTTTTGTAGAAACGGTATAGCTGAAGCTGGTATGACCGAATGTTATGATGTCATCTTCCAGCAATTTGCTGGGTTCTTTACCGATACGCTCGGCGTTAACAAAGGTTCCGTTTGTACTGTTCCGGTCGATAACATAAAAGACACCTGCCTTTTCGAATATGGTGGCATGGTGGCGGGAGAGGTGATTTAAGTGTTCAACGTTGCCTGTTGAAAACGGTTTTTCAAACCGGCCAATGGGAAACGGACTGCAATTTATGTTCACATCCCCGTGGCAGGGTTGTGTTCTCGACTTGAGGAGGATTTTCATTGCAGTCTAACGGCATTACAGCTGCCGGCCTTGCTGACATCCAGGCCGAGGCAGGTATTAAATGAAGTCTACGTTGCTATCACTCACAATTGATTACATGATCAGCTGATCGAGCCGTTCCTTATATTTCCTGGATTGTCCGGTCAACATACATGAGCAAATACTTGTACGGTTGCTCGCTGATGAGAACGGGTTGCCCGAACGGGCATAATAATTCAGACAATGAGTCGCGGTTGAATGCGCATAAATGGTTTGGATGGGGAACGCAATCCTCGTTTGGGACGCTTATCAAAAATCGCCCACCATCCGATACCAGTGACCATGCTTTCTTGAGTATTCTGCTGCCGATACCGGCAGGTACATGTTCGAGGACCTCGGCAAGTACAACAGTATCGAAACGCTGGCTGGCCAGATTCAGATCCAGGATGTCGTTCTGAATAAAGTTGATATGCGGATAGCTCAGCCGTGCCTTGTCAATTTTCGATCGGTTCATGTCTACACCGATGATTTGCGGATTTCGGGTGGAGATTGTTTCCGTCAATGCGCCGGTGCCACAACCGAGTTCAATTACGCTTCCCCGGCAAAAGCCGGCAATCACTCGATATCTTTCCCGGGTACTACGGCTTATCTGAGTCTGCGTATCCACATACATCACCAGCCACTTGTATGGCTGGTTGGTGACCATTTTGGGTCGTCCGAAAAATTTTAACAGGCGCCTCAATTTCTTTCTGTCAAACGATTGCAGTTGTCCGTGACCATTGATGCAATCCTGGTTTGGTATACAGACGATGAGGCGACCCGAGCAGCTCAGCTGCTTCCAAGCATTCTGTAGAAAATCCACAATCGCACTGTCATTCAGGTACTCAAGAACTCCAGTAACAAGGACTGTTTCATAGCCGGTTTGGCCGGATGAACGTAAATCAGCAGCTATGGCGCTTGCTGACATTGCAGGAATATCGATCGCCTGTGTTGCAGCGGAATACGGGGAGGGCTGGTGAAGCGATATCCCCTTGCGTTTTCTCAGGCATTCTCCCACTTCCCGGGGATACTTTCCCAGGAGCAGCATTTGTCCGCGGCATTGAGAGGCGATTGCACCGGCCAGACGCCTGGCGCCGGGGATGGACTCGTTACCTGGGGTAGTCTCAGTACAGATACCGTCACCCTTGGTATCAACGGTACAGATCGGATTCAAAAACTCGTTCATACTGGTAATGGTTTTTCTGTTGGATTTCAACAGATTCCCCTGGCAGTCAAGTGGGTCCGGTTAATACACAGAAACGGTAAACATACGCAAACCAGAAGCCGGTTCCTACGAGGCTGCCAGTAAGCGGTCAAATCGGGTTGGGAGTCGCTGCGCAAGCAGCTTGCCCGTGATATGCCGATCTGCCTGTTTGGCGCTGGCCTGCAAAAGTTTCATGAGTTCGAAGGCGGCCAGATCTTCTGGTGTGTCACAAGAGGATAAACAAATGGCACGTATGCGCTCGGCTGCCTGGCGAATTCCTTGTTCTGCGGGTTGATTGAACTGAAGCAAGGTGAGTCTGGTCAGCAAATCTGCGAAATCGAGCATAGGGTCTGAGTATGTGATCCGGCTGACATCAGTGAAGGCGATACCCTGCTTGGAACAAAGGATATGATCAAGTGGTAGACAGCGAAGCACCGGTGTGGTTTGCCGTCGCGAGTTTCGGATACGCTGTTTCACACCTTCCCAAATAACCATTACCTGCCTGTAGAGTGATGGTTCGCTGTCACGGAGTTTCGCAAGTCTTCGCTCTACACGCTCTATTTCCCGATCGATAAGTCCGGGTGATGCCTGATCAGCTCTGACGCTGTGCAGCTTGAGCAGGGCATGCGCGGTCTGCTCGGCCGCATCCACGCCTGCCGTGGTACCCAGTATCGATTCCAGACTTGTCCCTTCAGGCAGTTGGAGTACCTGCAACCGCATTTCCGGAAGATAGGTTATGGGCCGTGGTAGCAGAGGTGCGTCCGGGATATCCTCCATAGCCCCCCGGATATAACCGAGACGCCTGTGGGCACTTCGACCGCTTTTATTACGCCATACCATACCATTCAGGGTTGTGTTCCATTTCCGCCCATTGCATATTCCGCGCAGACGGTAGCATAATTGTTTGTGCTCTGGCGTATCGGCCTTGATCCGGATCCCACAGGATTTGAGTTCAGCGTCGTAGATATCAGTGATGTATGGATCCAGTACGGCTTGCATGTATTGCTGATCTCCGGACCAATCGATCTCACTGCTCTTCTCCCTGTCTCGACCTTTATCAGCGGGCGAAAAATATATATCACCGAGGTGTTCAGACATCTTTAGCACCCGGTTGGCCTCATCAACGATCAGTGAGGCATTTTCCTCCCAGCCTGGACGTTGTAGCCGGAAACCTGTGGCTGCCGAAGTTACCAGTGCTGCAGCCTCGAATAACCGGACCCGGCTCTCATCCTCTCCGGTACAGGCCAAGTACCGCTCCAGAAAGTGTCCTGCATCGTGTGACAGACCATCCAGGTTTCCATGAACGCGCAGCGAGGAAACCCGTTGAGAGGCCAGAAAACGACCGACATCGACAAGCGGGTCACCCAGTGCCATCTGGTCCAGATCGATGAGCGTGATACGACTGTCATCGACGAGTACATTCGCCGGATGAAAATCGCCATGCACCAGTCCCTTCATTTGCGTCCTTTGCTCAAGCTGCGATGCCAGCCGGTTACAGAGTTGCTCGATATCGCTGGAATGCACGCCCTGCAGCGTGGCTACGACGGATCCCCAGCGATGTACGCTATGTGCTTCACGTTGCGGAGTGCGTTTCGAGACGGTCGGAACGGATAGTCCATGAACCATTGCAATCGACCTGCCGGTCTGTCGTACAGCGTTGGTAAAGGATGTCTCGCCAGCCATATCTCCCAGACGCACACCGGGACAGCGCTCCTGCAGGGTCATGTTGAGAGTACCGATATAGCCCGCCGGCGGGGCCAGTCTCACCCGCAATTTTGATGCGCGCCAAAGACTCCAGGCCCCCGCGAAGAGTTTCCAGGCCGGTCTCGATTTGTGAATCTTTCCGATTACATAGCGTATTTCGGGCAAGGCGGTGTCTTTCGATTCACTGAGAATCTCATACAGGACCGTTGCTCTCGAACGAGGCGTGTAGGCAAGTAATGACGGTATCACTTGCCTGACACGCATCCGACGTTCCCTCCACAGCTCATGAAACTTTCGTTTCATTATTTCGCAATCCATGATATCGCACAGTTGGCTCAGTACCGGATCCAGCGGAAATGCAAGGATTGCAATGTTCGTCTTTGGTATAAATGCGTATGGCGTAAGCAGATGCTGGTTTTGCATGGCCTTGTAACGCGCGACGAGTTCCGGCGGAATGGGAGCAGGCTGTGTTCCGGCAGGCAGTGCTTCAACAGCAATTTGCTGGCGTCTGGATCTTTGAGCACCCGGCATATGGAATTTTATCCGGTACAGAATCAGGCATTGCGTGCCGGGTTTGTATTGAACATCAACAATCCGGGCCTCCAGTGCCTCGAATCCTTCACGGAATTCCGGGAAATTTTCGACCAGTAACTGCATTACTGCATCCGGATTCAGTGCAGTCAGCAGGCCCGGGATCCGGGAGTCTTCTATCATGTTCATTTTTAGCCAGCTTCCCTATTGTCCTGTAGTGTGTGGTAAGTACCCCGGCAGGCAAGCAGGTACTCGTGTGTTCCCTGCTCAATGAGCCGACCGTTGCAGAGAACAACGATCCTGTTCATTTTCCGCAGCTTTGGCAGGTCATGGCTGATGACAATCGCTGTCCGGCCATCCATCAGGCTTTCCAGTGCGGCAAGGACCATGTTTGCAGAGTGGGCATCCAGGCCGGTAGTGGGTTCGTCCAGAATTACGATCGGGGCGTCGCGAACCATGGCGCGGGCAATGGCGACACACTGTCTTTGGCCGCCACTGAGTGTACCGCCTCGTTCACCGACGATGGTATCGTATCCGTTGGGCAGCCTGCTGATTATGTCGTGGATACCGGCACCTCTTGCGGCTTGCATTATTTCATCTTCCGATGCACCGGATTTTCCATAGGCAATGTTTTCCGCTATTGAAGCCGCAAACAGAACCGGTTCCTGAAATACCAGGGTTATCTGTCTTCGCAATGACTCAAGGGTCAGATCGCGCACATCCGTACCATCAATCAGCAGCGTCCCCTTTGTCACATCATAGAAACGGGGTATCAGACTTGTGAGTGTGGACTTGCCTGATCCAGTCGGCCCGGTTATCGCTATATGTTCGCCTGCCTTGATATCGAGTACGATATCCTCCAGGATCCAGTTATCCCTACGGTGGGAAAACCAGACGTGGTCAAATGAAATTGCGCCACTGATCGCCACTGCCTTCCCGGCGCATGGCCGGTCGCGGACCGTAATCTGTTTTTGCAGCATATCCAGTACCCGACCGCCAGCGGCAGTCGCTCTCAGCATCCGTTCCATGGTACGTGAGATCCGGCGGAAAGGTCTTGCAAATATCCGCAGGTAGGCAATGAAAACGATAAGGTCACCAGGAGACAGTTTCCCTGCCAGTATGCGCTGGGATGCAACAGCGACGATGATGGCGGTAACAAATGCGACTCCAAAATCCATGGACCACTTGAATTTCGCTTCCATGCGAGCAGCCTTGACCCCGGAACGCAGACTACGTTTGTTCTGACTCCCGAAACGGTCTACTTCGTGATGTTCGCGATTGAAACCCTGTACCACCTTGAAGGCACCCAGCGTTTCCGCCGCAATTGTTGCCAGATGTCCCTCTCTTTCCCTTTGCTTTCTTATGGCACGTTTCATGGGGCGGCGGTACTTGCGAACGAGCCAGGCAAGTGCCGGAACCAGCACGAGCGCTATGAGGGTCATTTGCCAGTCGATCAGGAACATGATGACAAGCATGCCGATACTCAGGAACAAATGTTCCACGAGCGCCAGTGGCAGGGACACGAGCGCATCGCGCAACATACGGATATCACTCGTCAATCGGACAATCAGGTCGCCAGTACGACGTCGGTCGTGAAAATCAAATGAAAGTCTCTGTATATGTTCGTACAGGTCGAGACGCAAATCTGCCGCAACACCTTGTCCCAGAGAGGCTCCGATTACGCGGTGGAAGTAGTAAAAGAGTCCTCCGAGCAGACCAACAGCAACAATGGCGGCCACAAGTACATACAGAAGACCCGAAGTCCCGTGTTCGGTACCCGGCAGGATGGCCGCGAGAGGTTCGGGTAGAGGCCGACCGAGCAGCACATTGTCGAAGATAAGCTTCAGTGGCCAGGGTTCGAGCAGTCGCATCAGTATATAACCAATGCCGAACAGAGCGGCCATCAACATTCGCTTTCTGCGCTTTTTCAGATGTTTGCCGAAATGCGATATGATACCGACGAAGGTACGCCAGTCGCTGAACCTCCTGCGCCATTTTGATGTGTTAATCATGCTGCGAGAAAAACTCATATCTGGTTTAGACGGCAATTGGCTCGGGTGTTTCGAATGCAATGCTCTTCAGGATTTCTTTCGCCCTTTGTGACCAGGAATGGTATTTCCTGGCTTCCGCAGCAGCCGCCAAACCAAACTGTTTGCAACGTTCCCGGTTCTCTATCAGATTGCGCAGCGTATCGACCAGCGCACTACAGTCGCCCGGCGGCAGTAGTATGCCTGTTTCATTGTTACGGATCAGGTAAGCCAGCTGTCCGATGTCAGAGGCGACCACTACCCGTCCCGCAGCCATGTACTCCAGAACCTTTAGCGGTGAAAAGTAGAAATGATCGAGTCTGGGATACGGGGCGACCGCCACATCCATTGCCTGCATATATCCCGCGACATCCTCATGCGGGACTGCTCCGATGCGGGTGACCTGATCCGGCACATCCTGTTCAAGCTTTTCAAGTACATCTGCGGATGGTCCATCTCCAACAACCAGCAGATGAAAACGGCTGTCTGAGGCCAGTTCGCGGAATGCCTCGGCAAGGATTTCGATTCCATGCCATGGTTTCAGGCTTCCAACGAAGCCAATTACAAATTTTTCCTTGAATTTAGGTACCCTTCCGACTGCTGGTTCACCGAATAGGCTGATATCCACGCCATTGGGTATGACTGTGACTTTTGCTGCGTTTACACCCGCTTCCACAAGTTCATCCCGCAAAGCATCGCTGACGGCAATGATTCGAGTGGTGGCAGTAAATGCACTAACTTCCAGTTCACCGGCAACTTCGGGTAATGCCTGGTTCCTGTATTGTGTTCCTTCACGAGCGAGCGGTGAATTAACCTCGAGTACATGCGGAATGTTTCTGTGCCTGGCTATTATGCCCCCGGCTATACCAAACGGGCTGTAGCGTTCATAGATCAGGTCAGGCATGAAATCCTCTATTAATTCTTCCAGCACATTTTCTATCGCTACATTGGTCCAGAGATGGCGCAAGGCCCTGCCCATCCTTTTATTCGTGTAAAGAAAAGGGCTCTGTGTGATCGCCGGACCAGCAACCGACATGACCGGCACGCCAATGCTATTGTTCTCGTACATGGCACCGGTT
>JARFQV010000268.1 GCA_029287615.1 Pseudomonadota bacterium
GAAGCCATCAACACTCTTGAGCAGTATCAAACATTCACTGAGGCAGTAAAAGTACCCTGCCTGGCAAATATTACCGAGTTCGGTGCGACTCCGCTTTTTACTGCTGAGGAACTGGCCGGTGTTGGCATCAAGATACAGCTATTCCCTCTCAGTGCCTTCCGTGCCATGAGCAATGCCGCACTGAATGTTTATCAGCACATTCTGTCTGACGGCACACAGCAGAACACCATAGCCAGTATGCAGACCCGCATGGAGTTGTACGACTTTCTCGGCTATCACGACTATGAACAAAAACTTGATGAACTATTTAACCAGGATTAATTCCGTTAGCACTATTCACTAATCGAGGAGACCTCATGGCTGAACAAATACTACCTAAAGCGAAAAAGTCGGTTGCCCTTTCCGGCACGGTGGCAGGTAATACCGCCGTCTGCACTGTCGGACGCACCGGCAATGACCTGCACTATCGCGGTTACGATATTGTGGATTTTTCCGAAACTGCAGAGTTCGAGGAAATCGCCTATCTGCTGATCTATGGCCGCCTGCCCAACCAGGCGGAATTGACCAACTACAAGAAAAAACTGAAGTCTATGCGTGGTCTTCCAGCCGCTCTGAAACAGGCCCTTGAGGCATTACCTGCCAGCGCACATCCAATGGATGTTATGCGCACCGGTTGCTCGGTTCTTGGCTCGTGCCTGCCCGAAAAAGATAACCAGCCTGAGGCAGACGCATACGACATTATTAACCGACTGATGGCAAGTTTCGGCTCCATGCTGCTGTACTGGTATCACTTTTCTGTTAACGGCAAACGGATAAACGTCGAAACAGATGACGATTCGATCGGCGGCCATTTTCTTCACCTGCTGCATGGTGAAACCCCTAAAGAAAGCTGGGTGCGCGCCATGCACACATCGCTGATTCTTTACGCGGAGCATGAGTTCAATGCCTCTACGTTTACTGCGCGTGTCATCGCCGGTACTGGCTCAGATATGTACTCGGCAATCACCGGTGCTATCGGCGCGCTGCGTGGACCCAAACACGGTGGTGCCAACGAAGCGGCATTCCGTATTCAGAACCGCTACAGTAATGCAGATGACGCAGAGAGCGATATCCGTGAGCGCGTCGGCCGCAAGGAAATTATCATTGGCTTCGGACACCCTGTCTATACCATAGCTGACCCGCGTAACAACATCATCAAGGGTGTAGCAAAACAGCTGTCAGAAGAAAACGGCAGCACTACCATGTTCGAGGTTGCCGAACGACTGGAATCTGTAATGTGGGAATTGAAGAATATGTTTCCCAATGCAGACTGGTTCTCTGCCGTGTCCTATAACCAGATGCAGGTGCCTACTGACATGTTCACGCCATTGTTTGTCATCTCGCGGGTAACCGGCTGGGGTGCACATGTCATTGAACAGCGACAGGACAACAAGATCATCCGCCCCAGTGCCAACTATGTCGGGCCGGAAAATCAGGCATGGGTGCCGATTAAAGATCGGCCATAGTCAAAGTACTAATTACTTATACAGGAATACATATACATGAGCACTAACGTAGAGATGAATATACGTCCAGCCCCGGACCAGGTCCTTGTCGACATTGCAGAATATGTTGCAAACATGGATATCAGTTCGGATGAGGCCTACGATACCGCCAGAAACTGCCTTATAGATACTCTGGGCTGCGGCCTGCTGGCCCTGCGCTTCCCAGAGGCCACCAAACACCTCGGCCCACTGGTGCCTGGCACTTATGTCAGGCATGGCGCACGCGTGCCAGGCACCTCGCACGAAATGGACCCGGTAAAGGCTGCATGGGATATCGGCGCTCTCATTCGCTGGCTTGATTTTAATGACACCTGGCTGGCAGCAGAGTGGGGCCACCCATCTGACAATCTTGGCGGAATCCTGGCCGTCGCCGACTACCTGAGTCGCGTCAATGCAGGCAATGGCAAGGCCCCATTGACCATGCGGGATGTACTCACCTCGATGATCAAGGCGCATGAAATTCAGGGCGTACTGGCGTTGGAGAATTCATATAACCGTGTTGGCCTCGATCACGTAGTGCTGGTCAAAGTCGCTTCCACCGCCGTGGTCACCAGGCTGCTTGGCGGCAGCAAAGATCAGATTACCGATGCCGTATCCCAGGCATGGGTGGATGGCCAGTCACTGCGCACCTATCGCCACGCACCGAATGCCGGATCGCGTAAATCCTGGGCAGCAGGTGATGCCACTTCCCGGGCAGTACGCCTGGCAATGATGACCATGAAAGGTGAAATGGGAATTCCCGGTGCATTAACTGCACCTACCTGGGGATTCTATGACGTCCTTTTCAAAGGCAATGAGTTCATCTTTCAACGTGAATATGGCTCGTATGTAATGGAACAGGTTTTATTCAAAATTTCCTACCCTGCTGAATTCCATTCGCAAACTGCCTGTGAAGCTGCCGCTATACTACACCCCGAGGTCAAAGACCGCCTGCAGGATATTGAAAAAATAGTATTGACCACTCACGAGTCAGCGATTCGCATTATTTCCAAAGTTGGCCCGTTATCTAATCCTGCTGACCGCGACCATTGCCTGCAATATATGACTGCCGTTCCGCTGATATTCGGTGACCTGGTTGCGGAAAACTATGAGGATGATTTCCATAATGCCAATCCTCTCATTGATGAACTGCGCGAGAAGATGGAAGTAGTAGAAGATGCACGTTATTCTAGTGAATACCATGATCCCGACAAACGCTCAATTGCCAACGCTATCCAGGTGTTTTTCAAAGATGGCAGCAGCACAGAAAAAGTAGAAGTCGAGTATCCTATTGGTCACCGACGCCGCCGCGAGGAAGGTATCCCGGTACTAGAACGCAAGTTTTACAGCAATCTGCAGACTCGCTTCCCGGAATGGCGCTGCAAGCAGATAATGGACCTCTGCCTGGACCAGCAACGACTGGAAGCAACACCGGTAAACGAGTTCATGGACATGCTGGTCATTAATTAAAGAAACGAATCAGGAGAATAAAATGAGCACAAATTTCCAGGCACTGGTATTGGAACAGGAAGAAAGGCAGACCCTGGCAGAGGTACGCGAACTGTCCCTTGATGACCTTCCAGAAAAGGAAATGCTGGTTCGTGTCTATTATTCGACACTGAATTATAAAGATGCCCTGGCAGTCACCGGTAAAGGCAGAGTGATCCGCAAGTTTCCCATCATTCCCGGTATAGATCTTGCCGGCGAAGTCATCGATCCGGGTAATAGTGATTTTGAGGCCGGTGACCATGTCATTTCTACAGGCTGGGGGATGGGTGAAGAATACTGGGGTGGGCTCGGACAATATGCTCGGCTCGAGTCGTCCTGGCCACTGCTGCTGCCCGCAGGATTGGATATGCAATCAGCAATGATCATGGGCACCGGCGGCTTTACTGCGGCACTCTGCGTCAGGGCAATCATCGATCATGGCACCAGCCCAGAGGATGGTCCTGTGCTGGTCACTGGGGCCGGAGGTGGAGTTGGCGGGGTCTCTGTCATGCTGCTGGCAAAGCTGGGATACGAGGTCCATGCAGTCAGCGGCCGTGAGTCATTAAATGACTACCTGAAACAAATCGGTGCAGCGCATATTCTGCATAGAGATGAGCTTTCCCGAGAATGCAAACCACTGGAAAAAGAAACCTGGGCCGCCGTCGTTGATACCGTTGGCGGCGACACACTGGCCACTGCGATTACACAGACACAGGCTGAAGGTATCGTTGCTGCCTGCGGCAATGCCAGCGGTATTCAGTTGAACACGACTGTATTCCCGTTCATCCTGCGCGGTGTTACCTTGCGAGGAATCAACTCGGTTAGCGTGCCGATGGCGGCGAGAAAACAGGCATGGGAATTGATCGCCAATACAATCCCAGCAGAATACTACACTCTACTGACTGATCGTGAAATCACACTTAATGAAGTAAAAGACACCTGTGAAGAACTGCTCGCTGGAAAAATTCGCGGACGGGTCGTCGTCGATATGCAGGCATAAATAAAACCTTAGCAAAGCTACCAGAGGATACTAGGAGAAAGTCATGAGCTACCAAGAAGTCTATCAACAGTCTATCGAACAGCCGGAAGATTTCTGGCGTGACAAAGCGCAGGCCCTGCCCTGGTTTAAATTCCCGCAAACGATTCTCAGCAAGGATGACAATGGCATCGATCGCTGGTTTGCTGACGGCGAAATGAATACCGCTTACATGGCGCTGGATCACCATGTAGAAAATGGCAGGGCTGATCAACCGGCGCTGATTTATGACTCACCTGTCAGCGGGCAGAAGAGACAGTACAGCTACCGCGAACTGCGTGATGAAGTCGCAAAAGCAGCCGGCATGATCGCCGACCAGGGAGTCAGCAAGGGAGATCGAGTCATCATCTATATGCCAATGATTCCTGAAGCGGCCATTGCCATGCTGGCCTGCGCCAGGCTTGGCGCCATCCACTCCGTGGTCTTCGGCGGCTTTGCCGCCAATGAACTGGCTGTGCGTATTGATGATGCG
>JARFQV010000282.1 GCA_029287615.1 Pseudomonadota bacterium
GCCTAAAGCGCCTACTGTTGGTGCCTGGCCTGTTTTCAGGCGGCAACGCGGCGATCTACGAAGTGTTACCAGGCCCTAAATGGCGTCCGGGCCAGTCTCACCGGTACGGATACGAATGGCCTGCTTCAGATCGACTACAAATATTTTGCCGTCACCAATCTTCCCGGTACTTGCCCCCCTGGTTACCGCATCGATAACCGGCTCCAGCTGATCTTCACGAACTGCAATTTCCAGTTTTACCTTGGGCAGGAAATCAATCACATACTCGGCTCCGCGATAGAGTTCCGTATGTCCCTTCTGCCGTCCGAAGCCCTTTACCTCACTAACGGTTATACCCTGAACCCCGATTTCAGACAGTGCCTCACGAACATCATCCAGCTTGAAGGGTTTAATTATTGCCGTTACAAGATGCATATCTCCTCCTGTTATGTTCTGGCGCACCAGTCAGGTGTATCGCATCATCAGGACCGGTACGGGGTGCACAAATATACTGCACACAAACCGGGCATGCATCCATTTGTAATCACCGGCCGGTACGCTGCGAACATCATCCGCAGGATTTCGCATCCTGGCACGCGCTCAAAGATGAAAGGAACCGGGATTGTTACCAGCTACGCACCGGCCCGGTATCGACGTGAATGAAATTTGATTTCTGGTAATAACCCACACCGCCCGCCTTGAGTGCGAGGGCTGACTTGTGCAGATGCTTGAGATCACAGCCGGGCAACCGGATATCGACGGCCTTGCCCTGCATATGGTAACTGCGTCGAGCGATGCCACTACTGGTCTTTCTCAGCTTTTCGTTGGTAGCCGGTGACCGGTAACCTGAAATGATGTGGAACTTACCCGGGCTGGCCACCTGTGCCTGGAGAAGAAAAAGCAGGTCCAGCAACTGCGGGTCCATATCGAAGACCTCCCCGCTCCTGTGGTCACGCAGGAGATCGTTTATCTCACCCAGACCGCTGCTGACATAATCGCCATCGGACCAGTAGGTGGTCTGCAGTTTCTCTCCGGTATGAAGATTCAGGAATCCGATCGTGCGTTCCTGCTGCAGGCCCCTGCTGGCGAAAACCGCGGGTACCGCCATACCGGCGGCGATCCCGGCACCGATCTGCAGAAATCCCCGACGGGTACACCTGACTCCCCCGGTCCGGGCATGTTCATCACCGATCCTCGTCATTGACATAAATATTACCTATCGCATTGAATTCAAGTTGATAAATGACGCAGGATTATACAGCAGAACCTGCGGCACCGGCAGTGCCCCTGCCCCAGGTTACATAGTCGGCAATCCGGGACAAAATGTTTGTGAGTCCGTTCACACCATCGATGGCACCTCGGGGGAGGAATTCCGGACTCATGGATTCGGAATCAGAGACGAATCGGGTACGCCTAGTGCAGATCCCCGTGGAGTGCCCGGATAATCCGGTCCTCCAGCAGAATTCGATCCGCCAGACATTCGCCCAGACGAGACAGGTCACTCGCCAGGTACTCCGTACAATTTTCGATGGATGCCGAGTCGTATTTGTCGTTGAAACGAAGGATCACATCCGTGCTCTCAACAATCTTCGGGTAGGTCTGATCCGCGATTTCGAGTACCGAGCGGCGCCTCTCCCGGTTGTCCGCCAGGTAGCTGTACAACTGGAAGTGGGCACTCGCGGTGTAATCTATCAGGGCCTGGCAGAAGCGCTTGAGCATATCCTCCATAAGCGGGTCTGCCGTGAAAGGCTGTTTGCCGGCAAGGTCGGTGAGCAATGCCAGTGTCTCGGTCCTTGTCTGAACCAGATTCTGTACCTTGGTACGCGAATCCACCCTACGATCATCACCCACCAGGTTCTCGGCTGACATTGTATGCTCCATTTTTTAGTAGCGTGGACAGTGTTTCCAGTACCACTGCCAACGCTGGTGAGGTTATACCACGATCCATGCAAATAAAATTTTAGGACGATGAATTTAAAGGAAATTATCTCATGAATCAAGCCATCCTGCGCAACCGGCCTTATCTGAATTTTCAGGATTGCTCTCCCTGCCCTCGCCCGGATAGAGGCTTTTCGGATACATCCGGCCTGATTTACCACCTATTGGATATTACCGAAAGGATATAAAATAATAATTATTATATATTTCATGTAGATGCATATTTACCTACCCCATATCATCGGCAATCACCGCATACTATAATCTTGACTAAATAAGTCAAGTATTTACAATAGACACTTATGTTGATGTTATCACCACGAGTATCCGCCCCGGGAGAACAGATTCGAGGCGGGGAATGATCGTACCAAGACTGAGAGGCTAATAATGAAACTATCTACCAAAGGCCGGCATGCGGTGACAGCCATGATGGAGTTGGCCCTCCGCCACCAGAAAGGCCCCGTCACGCTGGCGGAGATTTCAGTCCAACAATCTATCTCGATTTCATACCTGGAACAGCTTTTTGCACGGCTGCGCAATGCAAGACTGGTTCAGGGTTTCCGCGGCCCGGGTGGAGGGTACACCCTGCAATCCCCCGCTGAGGAAATCACCATCGCCGATATCCTCACGGCCGTCAATGACGCTCCATCTGCGGAGCCAACGACCATGGCAGGCGAACAGCAGCCAGAGAGCGCCTTCAGATGGCAACAGCTGAGTAAGCGAATCTACGGCTTTCTCGGCGAACTGACCCTGGCCGAGACTATTACACAGCAAACAGGTACGAGCAACGAGTCAACCGTTACCGACAAGGGTTTCGGTGCCGGCGTGCAACGATCGGCCGCATAAATCCGCTACCGGAACCCAGCAGAAAATCAGGAAGCGTCAGGAGAAGATACGATGGCATACAGTGAAAAGGTACTGGATCACTACGAAAACCCACGCAATGTGGGCTCCTTCGACAAGCACGATACCAGCGTGGGCACAGGAATGGTCGGTGCACCGGCTTGTGGTGACGTCATGAAGTTACAGATCAAGGTTAACAACGATGGAGTGATCGAGGACGCGAAGTTCAAGACCTATGGCTGCGGTTCCGCTATTGCCTCCAGTTCTCTGTTGACCGAATGGGTAAAGGGCAAGACCCTGGAAGAGGCCGGACAGATTCGCAATACGCAAATCGCAGAGGAACTCGCCCTGCCGCCCGTCAAGATCCATTGCTCTGTACTGGCCGAAGATGCGATCAAGGCGGCCATCACCAACTACCACGACAAGCGTGGCGAGACGGCAGCATCCAAGGACCACTAGCCCGCACTGATCGAAAGGACGTCTTCGGGGCCTCAGGGCCCCGTTATTTTTGACCCGGGTTCCACAGGAACGTCTACCGTACCACTCGCAATACCTTATACAATCCCGGGTATGTTGAATCCGAAGCCCCCCCATAGCGGCCGATGGATCACTTTAATCAATGTTTACCAGATAGCGTCAAGAATGAAGCATGAAAAGACCGGGTGCGACCGGGTCCGGCCATTCCTGTTGAGCAATCCAGGCCAGGGACACACTGCCGGTGGCGGATGACCTCATTCAGCTGTATCCGACTGGCGGGAAACCGGTACCGATAGACGGCCTGTATCTGCAGCACCAGTTGCACAAGAGTGGCAAACCAGTCGTCTACAGTAACTATGTTACCAGTCTGGATGGGCGCATCGCCGTCGCCTCACCGAATCGCCAGAGCCATGAAGTTCCCCGGGCAATCGCCAACCGACGTGACTGGGGGCTTTACCAGGAACTGGCCGCACAGGCAGACCTGCTGATCACCAGCGCACGATATTTCCGCCAGACGCTTGCGGGAGAAGAACAGGACCGGCTGCCGGTTGGCAAAGAGGCTGATTTTGAACACCTGCTGAAATGGCGCCATGAACAGGGCCTGTCGGCTCAACCCGATATCGCCATATTGAGCAGCAGCCTGGACATCCCGGTACAGGCACTGCAACCATACCAGGCACGCCGGATATTCATCCTGACCGGGGATGCCGCGGACCGGCGGCGGATCAGGCCCCTGCAGGAAGCGGGGGCGGAAGTTGTATTCGCGGGCGAGAAAACATCAGTCGATGGCGCAAGGATGATTACTCAAATGACCAGACTTGGTTACCGGAGCATCTATGCAATGGCTGGACCACAGGTACTGTATACGCTGATAAAGGCGCAGGTACTCAATCGGCTGTATCTTACGATCACCCACCAGTTGCTTGCCGGGGAGGAATTCGACACCCTCACTTTCGGTCCGCCACTACAGCCACAGGCCGGCCTCAGGCTTGGCAGTTTGTACCTTGACCCTCATGCCCCCGCCGGTGCCAGTCAGTGGCTGGCGATGTTTGAATGTAATTAGCGGAAATTACGGGAATAAAACTTGCCGACTACCAGAGAAGTGCGGTACCAGGGGACCGTTGTCGATCTTGGTGTGGAAACCGTCAGCCTGCCAAACGGTCATATCATCAGGCTTGAAGTAGTCCGGCATCCCGGCGGATCAGCCGTTGTCGCTCTGGACGAGCAGAAAAATGTATGCCTGTTGAAGCAGTACCGGCATGCAGCAGGAGGCTGGTTGTGGGAACTGCCGGCGGGTAAACTCGAACCGGAGGAATCAGCCGGCTTGACTGCGCGTCGGGAACTGGCAGAGGAAGCCGGCGTGGAAGGCAAAATCTGGCAGTCGCTGGGTAGTTTTCTGACCACACCCGGCTTCTGTGATGAACGTATTCATCTGTTCCTGGCAAGACAATTGATCCGGGTCCAGAAACAACCGGAAAAGCATGAGGTCATCGAAATCCACTGGATCCCGTTTCATACAGCCCTGCAACAGGTCTATACGGGTCAGATATATGATGCGAAAACCATGCTGGGCCTGCTGCTGGCAGCCCCGCATGTCGAGGGAGAATCCGTGTGAACTACAGGCACGGAAAAGATGGAATCCTGAACTATGTCAACTGCAAGCTTGATAGCCATGAATTATTGTAGTGAGTGCGGAAATACGGTACATCTGCGCATTCCCAAGGGGGACAGCCTGCCCCGCTATATCTGTGACCACTGTCATACCGTGCACTACCAGAATCCGAAGATCGTGGCAGGATGCCTGCCTGAGTGGGATAACCGGATCCTGCTCTGCAGACGTGCCATTGAACCGCGTTATGGTTTGTGGACCCTGCCCGCGGGTTTCATGGAGAACGGTGAAACAACCGAACAGGCAGCGCTCCGGGAAACCTGGGAAGAGGCTGAAACCAGGGTGGATATCACCAGTCTGTACAGTGTTATCAGCCTGCCACACATCAGTCAGGTCTACCTGATTTTTCGCGCCAGTCTGCAACAGCCCGTCTTCAGTGCAGGGAGCGAAAGCCTGGATGTGCAACTCTTCAGGGAGAACGAAATCCCCTGGGACGAACTGGCCTTTCCGGTCATGAAAATGACCCTGGAAAGATACTGTCAGGACCTGGTTACCGGGGAATTTCCGCTATATGTGGACCACCTGTCCCGCCCGATCCGACCGAAGACCTGAGCGTACTGGTCATGCGCGGTGTCTTTCTCGATGCGGCAACCGTGGACCAGGGCGACCTGGACTTGTCCGGACTGCGCGAAACACTGCCGGAATGGATGTTTCATGATGATACCCGAACCGGAGATATCGCTGACCGTATCGCCAATGCGCACATCGTGATCAGCAACAAGGTCGTTCTCGACAGGGATGCCATTACCAGTGCTGCCAGACTGAAACTGATCTGTATTGCAGCGACGGGTACCAACAATGTCGACCTGCAATGCGCGATGGAAAATGATGTCGTGGTCTCGAATGCACGCGCCTATGCCACACCCTCCGTAGTCGATCATGTATTCGCCATGATTCTCATGCTGGCCCGGAACCTGCACCGGTACCAGACAGCGGTGCAACAGAAGAAATGGCAATCATCTTCCGGTTTCTGCTTGCTCGATTACCCGATACGTGAACTGGCCGGCCAGACACTGGGTATTATCGGATACGGGGAACTGGGCCGGGGAGTTGCCAGGGTCGCCAGGAGTTTCGGGATGCAGGTCCTGGTTGCCCGGCGCAGCAGGACGCCCCCGCAACCAGGGCGAGTATCCATGGATCAGCTCCTGGCAAGGTCCGATGTCATTAGCCTGCACTGCCCGCTTACACAGGATACCCGTGGATTAATCGGTGCCAGCGAACTCTCGCAGATGAAACCGGGTGCGGTACTGATCAATACGGCACGTGGTGGAATCGTGGATGAAATTGCGCTGGTGCATGCATTACAAAATGGAATCATCGCGGGCGCAGCTGTCGACGTCCTTGAACAGGAACCACCCGGTGAGGGACATCACCTGCTGGACATTGAACTCGACAACCTCATTGTCACTCCTCACATCGCATGGGGAAGCCGCGAATCAAGACAGAGACTGATAGATGATGTTGTAATGAATATTCGTGCCTTTCTCACTGGCACGCCGAGAAACGTCGTCAACAGCAACGATCTGCCCGAGTGATGAATAGTATTCAGGACAGGCTGTCAGAGGTACGATCCCGAATCGGATCCGCGGCGGCAGCAAGCGGACGCAGTGCGCAGGCCATCAAGCTCATAGCTGTCTCCAAATACAGAACCCGGAAGGAAATCAGCACAGCAATCGGTTGTGGACAGGCCGTTTTCGGAGAGAACACCATACAGGAGGCACTACCCAAAATACGTGATTTTTCCGATGTTCCCCTGGAGTGGCACTTTATCGGACATCTGCAAACCAACAAGGCGAAATTCCTCCCGGGTACCTTTGGCTGGCTACATTCGCTGGACAGCATCAGACTGGCGTCCCGTCTGTCCGCTTTCACACATCCGGATAGCCCCCTGCACACCCTCATTCAGGTCAACATCACGGGTGAAGCCGGCCAGTTCGGCATTGCCCCCGACAAAATCTTCCAGTTTGCAGACGAATTGCTGGAAGGCGATCATGCCAATCTGAAACCGGACGGCCTGATGGCCATTGGACCAAGAGGTGCCGGGGAAGGCATTCTGCATCGATACTTTGCCAGTCTCCGCCTGCTACAGGAAGCCTGTGCGGATCGATTTGGCAAGGAGCATTTCAGTGAACTTTCCATGGGGATGAGTAATGATTTCGAGGCAGCAATCCTGGAAGGCGCAACCATGGTGCGTCTCGGTACCGCCATATTCGGTCCGCGCAAACAGACCGCCAATCAGGATGTTGCAAAATTACGCCCGGGCTCGTAAACACGGGACTTGACTATACGGCGGACACCTTCCAACATGCCCCACACAGGCTCTGCGCGCAAATGAGGATTGACGGATGGAATCGGCAAGCAACACCACATTTCTATGGAGTATCGGGATTGTCTGGTTCCTGGTGGGACTGATCACTGGTGCTTTTTTTACCTACCTGGCCACGTCCAGACTTGGCTATACACGTCGCCTGCGGGATGAGTTGATCGCCGTAAAAAACAGATATGTCGAATACCGGGAACAGGTAAATCAGCACTTCAGGCAGACTTCAGACCTGGTTCAGGATATGACCGATAGCTACCGCACGGTGTACGAACACCTCTCGAAAGGGGCCAGAGACTTGTGTGGAGACGAGATCTCGCCTCCCTTGCTGGACCTGCCGGAAAAACTCAAATTGAAACAACATCACAAAAAGGCGCCACCAAGGCAACAGCAACACATAAAGACTGGCATACCCCCGAACGACCGGGTCAGGGAGGAAGATCCCGAAACCGAGGAATTGCACAGGGATCCGCCGATCATACCGGACCTGGAGACGATACGGGCACAAAAAAGAGCCGGTAACATCAAACACTGACTCGCCCGGCCGCCTGACGATCTCTCCTGCCTGAGCCTTGCCCTGATCCATGTCCGGTTGCGGGCGCAGGTTCGGGGAGTCCGGCTTCGATGGACTTGAACTGGCCGGGTATACGCCATCTTGTCCTTGCCTGATTTCACGCTTCCGCACCGGATAATCGCCTGTGGCGGACTAATTTCTGTATAATGCCAGCCGCTTTGTAGGCATCCACCCGTTCAGTAATGTGCCGCAACTACACGCGGACCGGAAATTCCCCAATGATCAGTAACCTGCGAAACATTGCCATAATCGCTCATGTCGATCATGGCAAAACAACCCTGGTAGACCAGCTCCTCGGACAATCGGGTACTCTGGACGAACGTGCAGCAACCCCCGAGCGGGTGATGGATTCCAATGATCTGGAGCGAGAACGCGGCATTACTATCCTGTCCAAGAACACTGCGATCCGTTGGGGCGACTACCGAATCAATATCGTAGACACACCGGGACATGCCGATTTCGGTGGAGAGGTAGAACGGGTACTGTCTATGGTCGATTCGGTACTGCTGCTCGTGGACGCGGTTGAAGGCCCTATGCCACAGACACGTTTTGTCACCCAGAAGGCGTTTGCAATCGGCCTGAAGCCGATCGTGGTGGTCAACAAGATCGACCGGCCGGGCTCAAGACCGGACTGGGTTCTGAATCAGACCTTCGATCTGTTTGACCGGCTAGGCGCTACAGAAGAACAACTCGATTTTCCAGTAATTTACGCATCGGCTCTCAAAGGCTATGCGAGCACTGACCCGGAAAACCCGGGCACGGATATGGCCCCGCTCTTCGATGCCATCATCAGCCATGTCTCGCCGCCACAGGTCGATGTGGAGGGGCCGTTCCAGCTGCAGGTCTCCTCCCTGGACTACAGCAGCTACGTGGGCGTAATCGGAATTGGTCGCATCACCCGTGGCCACATCGGAACCAACACACCGATTGTGCTCATAGACCGGGAAGGCAGGCGGCGAAACGCCCGAATGCTGCAGATATTGGGTTTTCTGGGCCTGGAGAGGGTCGAGGTAGCGGAGGCGAGCGCGGGAGATATCATTGCCTTTACCGGAATCGACGATCTCAACATCTCCGATACACTGTGCGATCCATCCTGCGTCGAGGCCCTGCCACCACTCAGCGTCGATGAACCAACTGTCAGCATGACCTTCCAGGTCAACAACTCTCCTTTTGCAGGGCGGGATGGCAAGTTTATTACATCGAGAAAGATACAGGAGCGCCTGACCCGCGAACTGGTACACAATGTCGCCCTTCGCGTGGAAAACACGGACGACCCTGACAAGTTTCGTGTGTCCGGTCGGGGAGAATTGCATCTTGCCGTGCTCATCGAAACCATGCGAAGGGAGGGTTACGAACTGGGTGTCTCCAGACCGGAAGTCATCATCAGAGAGGTCGATGGAGAGTCGCAGGAACCCTATGAACAACTCACGGTTGACGTTGAAGAAACCAATCAGGGCACAGTTATGGAAAAACTGGGTGAACGTGCCGGTGAACTCACTGATATGGTTCCGGATGGCAAGGGACGTGTTCGCCTTGACTACACCATTCCATCAAGGGGACTGATCGGTTTTCGAACCGAGTTTCTGACGGCCACCCAGGGTACCGGTCTGCTCTACAGTGTGTTTTCCCACTATGGCCCGGTCCGGCAGGGTGATTTCGGTCGGCGTGTGAACGGTGTGCTGATTTCCAATAGCACCGGCAAGGCACTGGGTTATGCCCTCTTCAACCTGCAGGAACGCGGGCGCCTGCTGATCGGGCACGGTGATGAGGTCTACGAAGGTGCCATCATCGGGATCCATTCCCGCAACAATGATCTCGTAGTGAACCCGCTGAAGGCCAAGCAACTGACGAATATCCGGGCAGCGGGATCTGACGAAAATATCCTTCTCACCCCCCCGGTACGGATGAGCCTGGAACAGGCGCTGGAATTCATTGATGACGATGAACTGGTCGAGGTAACACCCGAGCACATACGGCTCCGGAAAAAACAACTCCTGGAACAGGATCGGAAACGCACGGCACGCACCGCTTCCGTCTGAACGAGTCCCATCCGTTCTTTTCCGAAGCCGGCGGTTCAGGTCCAGGCGTTATTTTTTCTCGCTCAGCTGCTCCTCCGCAATAATCATCGATTTAACGGAATCATCACCCAGGGCATCTTCACGTGCTTTCTGCAAGCGGGCACAGAGTGCTTCAACAGGACTGGATGACGGAATGTGATCCGCCATCAGCGGCGGTTCCTCACCCGCGTGCTGAATAGCGCCAATGATATCCGCAATACGCGTCTGACCGATATCACCCGCCGGCAGGTAGGCCGGTTGTTCTGCCTGGACTTGTACCAGAAATCCGGCCTGCTCAAGATAACGTAGCACACGATGCACTGGTTCCATCGGCAACTGCAGGTACTGTGCCATCGCCTCCAGAGTCCAGGGCGGCTTGCTGTGGTAATGGTTCCTGGCGATCATATGCATTAGCTGCAAGGCAAGTTGCTCACGGAGTCGGTTGCTCAGGGTCAGGCGCTGCCTTTTCAGGGCCATCCGCTGTGGATACTGGACATAGTAGGCAACTTGCGCCCCGACCAATAGTATCAGCCAGCTGAGATAGAGCCATATCAGTAGCAGGATGAGTATGGCGAAGCTGGTGTAGATCGCGGTGTATTTGGATGAAGAGGCAATAAAAGAGGCAAATGCCCATCCGGTTGATTGCCACATCACTCCGGCAACCAGCCCCCCGATCAGTGCACTCACAGGCTTTACCGAGGTATTGGGTATAAAAATATAGATGAATGAGAAGGCAAGCCAGACCAGCATGTAGGGACCCAGCTTGCTGATCTGAACGATCAGGGTGCCGAATGGTTCAACACTTCGCAGATATTCAACAAATTCATGGCTGGATGCAGATGCCGTGATTCCGAGAGCGCTGAAAACCAGTACAGGACCGATCAGAATAACACTGAGGTAGTTGCTGAAGCGCTGTGAAAAGGTCCGGAGACGATCTACGTGCCAGACATAGTTGAACGCGGATTCTATCTTCTGCAACAATGATATCACCGTATAAATCAGAAGAAACAATCCAACAGAACCGAGTACACCAACCTTGACGTTCTCTACAAAACCAATGATATTTCTGGTGATCTCGGCCCCCCGAGCCCCGAGAGGCTCGAGAAAATTCATCAACAGGGGCTCGATCTGATTGTGTACACCAAATCCCTTCAATACGGAAAAACTGACCGCCAGCAGGGGCACGAATGACAGTAGCGTGGTATACACCAGGCTCATTGCCCTCAGATTCAGCTGTCCGGTTATCAACTCCCGGGCAACTGCATAGATCATCCTCAGGGTTCTGATTAGCAGTGCCCTGAAGCCACGGAGTTTTCCCAGATCATCCTGCCATATGAATCGCTTTACTGAATCAAGCAACGAGTTAATTCCATCCATTTCAGCTATCCATCAGTATTGGGACACACACCGAACATGTGCTCAGTTGTCATTTATCGGGCACCTTTTCGGTTGCCTGAGACAGGTAGAATGCATCAACTTATCACACATTGATACAGCTGATTATTATTTTTACCCTCTAATCCATTCTTTTCGCTAAAGATAAATATCCGACTGCCGTTACGCTGCACGTATCAGTAACCGGAGGATTACCTCATGGCAGTCAGCAAGACATCAGCAAAACGCAAAACCGCTGTAAAAAGGAAACCAGTTTCACGAAAAAAGGTTGCTACCAAAAAGACTGCAACCCGCAAGAAGGTAGCAAAGAAAGCTGCTGTGAAACGCAAGGTAGCCGCTAAAAAGAAGGTCGTGAAACGCAAGGTAGCCGCTAAAAAGGTGGCCGCCAAAAAGAAGGCCGTGAAACGTAAGGTGGCCGCTAAAAAGAAGGTCGTGAAACGCAAGGTGGCCGCTAAAAAGGTGGCCACCAAAAAGAAGGCCGTCAAGCGCAAGGCAGCCGCTAAAAAGAAGGTCGTGAAACGCAAGGTGGCCGCTAAAAAGGCAACCGCCAGAAAGAAGGTCGTCAAGCGCAAGGCAGCCGCTCAAAAGAAGGTTGTGAAACGCAAGGTGGCCGCTAAAAAGAAGGTCGTGAAACGCAAGGTGGCCAAAAAGCCGGTGCGCAAAAAAACAGCAACACGGAAGAAAGCAACCGCAAAAAGGCGGTAAGGGAATAACCGCCGAAACCGAGGCCCGCGCAAGCGGGCCTTTTTTCTGGTTCATGGATATACCGCAGATCTGTATATCGGTCCGGCCCGGGTAACCCGCGTAATGATCCCACCTTCGCCTGCCACTTATTACCCAGTTGAGTTTCCCGATCGGGCACGCTCAGAGGCCTGACTTCCTGGAAAATTTCCCTTCAAGGCCAATGAGCTGCGTGATTATCGCTACCTTTCAGATAAGATTCCGGTTAAAGATTGATACAAAGCAGCCGAATCTAGTTTCACTATCAATTCAACCTGCCGGTTAGGGAGAGACAAGACATTGGAGGAAAAGCCCGCACCTGAATCAAGGCCACGCATTCTGATCGTTGATGACTCGAAACTGATTCGTCTTGCCGCTCGCAAGATCCTGCGTGATCACTTTGAAACCATTGAAGCCACAAATGGTGAAGATGCCTGGAATATTCTGAACCGAGAGGAACCGTTCCAAATCGTTATCTCGGACCTGAATATGCCAAAAATGGACGGCTTTGGTCTCCTGGAACGCATCCGTAAATCAGCCCTGCCTCACATACAGGATATACCGGTGATCGTTGTCACCGGTGCCGACGAGTCAGATGAAATCAAGGCCAGGGCCAATGCAGCCGGTGCCACTGATTTCATCGTTAAACCATTTGACTCGGTTCTTCTTCTTGCCCGCACCCAGTCGTACTCAAATGCACAGGAAAAGAAACAGCAACTGCAGCATGACAATCTGGTACTGGAAGAACAATCCAGCCTTGACCCGCTAACCGGCCTCGATAATGAAACCTCGTTCATGGAGCATGGCTATCAACAACTCTCCTATGCTGTCCGTCACCGCTCTGACCTGGGTGTCATGCGTATTGAGGTTGATGATTTCGATATACTCTCAAAACAATATGGCCGCACACTGACAGACTCTGTACTGAAATCGATTACCGATATTCTGAAGGCCAACCTTCGACAGGAAGATCATGCTGCCCGTGTGGGCACTGCGAGATTTGCGCTGCTGCTACCGTCTACCAACCGGATCGGCATCCGCAGGCTGGCGGACCGGATCTGTTCCGGAATCAATAACCGCAGTTATTCAAGCAACGGTGCCATGCTGAAAGTAACCGTCAGCATCGGGCTCGCTTCTCCCGAAATCCGCAGGAATACCCGTTTTGAGGAACTCCTGGGCACGGCTGACCGCCGCCTTGTCACTGCACTCAGGTCTGGCGGCAATATGGTGGTTTACAAGGATGGACAACAGCCAACGAGACGCGCCGCAAAACCATCGGCACACAGATTTGGCATGACGGGGCTGGAAGAAAGATCAATTACAGATAACCAGACAACACCCGGTCATCATTCTGAAACCGGAACCACCGCAAAGCACAGTCAGCCTGATCACCGGCCCGGATTGGGTATCGAGGTTACGGAAACCGCTTTGGACACATCATCTGCCAGAAGCGCCACGTCAGAAGGTGCACCGCAATACAATGCAACCATGGTGGACCCGGCACCGGTTTTGTCAGAGACACTGAGCGCCACCAGCACACAGTGCCTGTCCACCGGTGCCAGCGAAGTGACAGCGGAAACTGTCGCCGATCCAGGGTCGGAAACCATACCCGCCTCCGAAACCGAAATCGTTCTCGAGACTTCACATCAGGGTTTTCACTTATCCACCGAACGCAACCTGAACTCGAGGCAGACGGCGGATGAGATAGAAACCAGTCGTGTAATGGATGTGGAAATAACGGAATCAGACGCAATCAAACCGCCCTCATTGTGGCAACGGTTCAAGGCCTGGCTTTGCAGCTAGGCGATTGACAGCCCGTATTTCTCACCAGTAGGCGCGGAGATCGCGCAGCAGATTTGTTTTCACAGGAGATTTTCTGACAGAGCGGAATACCACTGTGTATTTCCGAGGGAAGAAAATTTCTTGTGGGAACAAAGATCAAGCATATCGTGTCGATCGGCTGAGAGATGCAGGCCAGCACCATATTCGATCTCATTCCGTCGCTCTGCGCGCGAGCGCAGGGTCGTGCCTGTAGTACGGGCCACTGCGACGAACTACTCAATCCCCCGCCCATAACGGTTATAATCTCCCGCAATACCGGTTTCGCGGAGAACGCAAATGCCATCATTCGATATTGTTTCCGAAATAGATATGCATGAAGTAGATAATGCAGTCGATCAGGCAAACCGGGAAATCGGTACCCGGTTTGATTTCAAGGGTACCAATTCCTGTGTAGAGCACAATGAGGCCAGTCTCAGGATAGAGAGCGAAAGTGATTTTCAGGTTACCCAGATCCGGGATATCCTGCACAAGAAAATGGCGAAACGAGGAATCGATATTGCATCACTGGATGAGGGGAAAATCGAATCAAGCGGCAAACGGGCCAGCCAGGAAATTACCGTCCGCCAGGGTATCGATCAGGATACAGCAAAAAAGATTGTGAAGATTGTCAAGGAAACCCGGTTAAAGGTTCAGGCCAGCATTCAGGGCGAAAAAGTTCGTGTAAACGGCAAGAAACGTGACGAGTTGCAAAAGGTCATCGGTGGATTGAAAGAAGCGGAACTGGACCTGCCCCTGCAATACATCAATTTCAGGGATTAGAATGATTCCGGCGGAGGCTAGGGCCTGTTAACACTACGCAAATCGCCGCGTTGCCGCCTGCAATCAGGCCAGGCACCAACAATGGGCGCTTTAGGCGAGGCGCTAGGAGAGAAATTTAGTGATTCTAAATGAACGACGAGCATCGCCGCATGGCCTGATTTCAGGCGCTACCCGAAGGGACGGGGCAAGAGCATACAACATTCCACTGGCTTTTCCTCCCGGAGGGATCAGATACGCC
>JARFQV010000283.1 GCA_029287615.1 Pseudomonadota bacterium
ACCATAACCGGTGATACGCGAGCCGGGATCGATACCGATGAGGCGTATCATGACGGCTGGCGATTACCGCTATTGCAGGTTCGCAAGCACTTCATCCGGAAAATCTGCATTGGTGTGAACTTCCTGAACGTCATCCAGTTCATCGAGGGTATCGATCAATCGTATGATTTTCTCGGCATCTTCCTCCGATACGACCGTATCAGTGGTCGGCTTCTCGATAATTTCAGCATCTTCCGGCTTGTGCCCGGCAGCCTTCATTGCATCCTTGACCGCCATGAAATCCTCGTAGCTGGTCGAAACCTCGATACTGCCGTCATCGCTGACTTCAACATCTTCAGCACCGGCCTCCAGTGCCGCTTCCATTATGGCATCTTCGTCGCTGCCAGCGGGGTATGTCAGCAGTCCAATACGATTGAACATGTAGGCAACGGAACCGTCCGTACCGAGGTTGCCGCCAGACTTGGTAAAGGCGTGTCTGACTTCCGAGACAGTGCGATTACGGTTATCTGTCATGCAGTCAACCATAACCGCGGTTCCACCCGGCCCGTAACCCTCGTAGCGTACTTCCTCGTAATTGGCGTCATCACCCTCACCGGTACCGCGCTTGATAGCCCGTTCGATGGTGTCCTTGTTCATATTGGCGCTGAGCGCCTTGTCCATTGCCAGGCGCAGCCTTGGATTGGCCGAGGGATCACCACCACCGCCGCTGCGAGCAGCCACGGTGATTTCTCGAATAAGTTTGGTGTAGATTTTTCCGCGTTTTTTATCCTGGGCTGCTTTTCTATGCTTGATATTCGCCCATTTACTGTGGCCAGCCATGAAGTACCTATACAACTAAACAGATGACGTGAAGTGTATCATTCTGCGAAGTATCAAGGAACTAGGTTCTAGGTACTAGGGACTAGGTGTCAAATGAAGGGTTTTCCCTAGTACCTAGAACCCAGTATCTAGTACCTGTCGCCTGATTTTGCAAAGCAAAATCAGGCGACACTGGTATCCAGCAAAGGCGTGCCGACAACATCACCGAACTTGCCCGAGCGCAGGAATGTTACAACCTGGGTGGCGACCCGTGACGAAATCAGCATGCCGGTATGGCTGACCGGCAGGGCAATGAAATCAGTTGCACCCTTGAGCCGGGTTTCATCGACAGAAACAGTGCCATCATGAGGCATATCAGGGCCACCGGCCACAAGGCCCGCCCCCAGTGGAAATGTGCCTGCGATGATGCCGATATCCTGCCAGCCTTTCCATTGGGGCACATCACCCAGTATGCCCTGCTCCGTGGTCTTACCCAGCGTCCATCGCGTTATTGGAACACTGCAGAGCCGCTTGCCGACAACACTGCCGTTCACCGGCGCGCCCATCAGCACAATACGCCCATCCCTTGAAAATGGATACCGGTTAAACATATGCAGCAGTACGATACCGCCAAAGCTGTGGCCGACGAAATGCACCACGGGCGCATCCATCGTGTCGATGAACTCATGCAACAGGCTGGCGATTTCTGCCGGCGGCTTACCCCAGATTTGATACCTGAAGATATGGCACTCATAGCCGGCACGAGACAACTGCCGTCGAAGACGCCACATGTCCATGCCGTTGCTCCAGATACCATGTACTAGTACGACTGCTTCACGCATGTGTCTATTTTACAGCCTGAGCCATAGATAAAAAAATACTGTTTGAGAAATCCCGTAATAATCCAGAGTTTCGTTGGATATGGTTTACGGGGAGACCTCGAGCATGCGATTCAATGCCAGTCTGGCGAGTTCTGCCGTATTTTCCGGCACCGACACCTGGTTGACGACAACACCATCGACCAGGTTCTCCAGCACCCATGCCAGGTGTTGCGGGTCGATGCGAAACATGGTGGAACACATACACACGTTGGGTGACATGAAGTGCACATTGGTGCCTTGCGCCTTATGCAGGTCGTGCAGTCGGTTCACCATGTTAAGTTCAGTCGCCACCAGCCAGCGAGATCCCGGCTTGCCTACAGCGATGGTCTTGATGAGGTATTCGGTGGAACCCACGAAGTCCGCTTTTCGACATACCTCGAACGGGCTCTCGGGGTGGGCGATGACGATGGTCTCCGGATATTTCTGCTTGAAGTTGTCGATCTGCTCGGGCTGGAACATCTGGTGAACCGAGCAAAATCCTTTCCACAGGATGATTTTAGCCTGCCTGATCTGCTCCGCGGTGAGTCCCCCCATGGGCTTGTCATAATCCCAGACCACCATCTGTTCCAGCGGGATACCCATGGTGTAACCGGTATTGCGGCCAAGGTGCTGGTCAGGGAAAAACAGCACCTTCTCGCGGCGCTCAAACGACCAGTCGAGCACATGGCGCGCATTGGTCGAGGTACAGACGATGCCACCGTGCTCACCACAGAAGGCTTTCAGGTCGGCAGCAGAATTGATGTAGGTCACCGGCGTCACATGCTCATCCGGGTCCAGCACCTCGCCCAGTTCCTTCCAGGCCTTCTCCACATGCTGCAAATCCGCCATATCGGCCATGGAACAACCGGCCGCCATGTCAGGCAGAATAGAAACCTGGTCGGTTCGTGTCAGGATATCGGCCACTTCGGCCATGAAGTGGACACCGCAGAAAACGATGTACTCCGCTTTTGTTCCCGCCGCCTGGCGTGACAGCTTGAGCGAGTCACCGGTGAAATCAGCGTGCTGAAACACCTCATCGCGCTGGTAGTGATGACCGAGGATAACCAGACGCTCGCCCAGAACCTGCCTGGCGCGCCTGATGCGTTGCTCGCACTCCTGATCGTCCAGGAGAGCGTAGGGTTGAATTGCGGCTGCGTTCATATAAATAATTAGACGAATGGATCTGTCGAGGTTACTTATTCAGACAGAAAGTGCAACGAATAAATTGGGGTATAACTTATTGGGCTCTCCCCAGGTTCTGCTCTGAACCCGCTACAGATAACAGGGAAAAAAGCCGAATCGGATTTAGCCGCGACAAAAATTTCTGGAAAATTTTTGAACGCACGAAGTGTGGCCCAGAGGGTGAAGGGCGGGAGGCCCGGAATAATAACGCAAATATCGCAAAATTCTGGTTTAAAAAAATCCAAAATATTTCTCTCTGCAAACTCAATAAGTTTTTTACCTTCGCGTTTTTTGCGGCTAAAGCCTTTGTGTAACCTGTGCCTGTTGTAAAGCTTTTTACTGGTTTAACCCACTACATTTGCTGAAGACCCAGTTAATGAATTCAAGCCGCTGGCTTATCGGCCTCGATTTTTCGCAAACGTAAATTCAATTCTTTCAGCTGTGCGCTGGAAACCGAAGATGGCGCCGAAGTCAATGGACAGGATGCTGTCTGTGTTTTCGGGAAGGCCATGACATCTCGAATCGAGTCGGCTCCGCTCATCAGCATCACCAGGCGATCGAGCCCGAATGCAATGCCGGCATGCGGC
>JARFQV010000305.1 GCA_029287615.1 Pseudomonadota bacterium
GCGACACCCTCTGGGACATCAGTGGCCGATTCCTGCAAAACCCCTGGCAGTGGCCCGAAATTTGGCATATTAATCAACAAATTGAAAATCCTCACCTGATTTATCCAGGCGATATCATCAAGCTGGTATGGATTGATGGCAAGCCCAAACTGGTCGTCACGCGTGGCAGCAAGACTGTTAAGCTGACGCCGGAAGGCCGTATCATTCCACTGGATCAGGCGATCCCAACTATTCCGATCGATGCGATCAAACAGTTCCTCACCAAACCGCTGGTGACGAGCGAAAGGCAGATGAAACGGGCACCCTATATCGTTGCCAATGCCGACGAACATATCATTTCAGGGATCGGTGACCGCGTCTATGTCCGCGGTATCGATGACATGGATTATTCCCAGTTTGACATCTATCGCCCGGGCCAGCCCCTGAAAGACCCGGACAATGGAAAAACACTGGGCTTCGAAGCCGTCTATGTGGGTGAGGGTGCTGTAGAGGAGTTTGGAGACCCGGCTACGCTGGCTCTATCCAAGACCACCCGTGAGGCACGCCAGGGTGACCGGCTGTCACCCGCAGACCTGACAGCGCTCCCCATATATTTTACACCTCACCCCCCACCGGCGAATACCGAGGGACGCATCATTTCCGTACTGGATGGAGTGAGTCAGATCGGTCAATTCCAGGTAGTCGCGATCAGCCGTGGAAAGAAGGATGGCATCAATCCGGGAACGGTGATGGCGATTGATCAGGCCGGCGAAATCATACGTGACCCAATCAGTGTCCATCGAGGCGAAACGGTGAAACTGCCAGACGAAGAGGCAGGCCATTTGATGGTTTTCAGGACTTTTGACCGGGTCAGCTATGCCGTTGTTGTCGATGCCACCCGTTCAATTCATGTGCTGGACAAGGTACGAAATCCCTAGATTGGGCTCACCGGCCCGGCACCATGGACGGTACCGGGTAGCTGGTAATAAACTAGAGAGACATTGCCATGGAGCGGCTGAATGTCTGCAAATACAAATCTTCAGGAAAGTCTGTACGGCTGGCTGGTCCTTTGCCGTGCACCTGGAATCGGCCCGAAATCCCTTCAAAAGCTGCTGACCATTTTTCCGGATCCCTGCGCTGTGCTGCGGGCAGGGGTCTCGCACTGGTCGGACTGTGGTTTGAAGGAACAGAGCATCAGCTACCTGGTCGCACCCGACCGGCAAGCGATCGAAAAGGACATTTGCTGGCAGGAAGAACCAGCCAATCACATCATCACCCTGCAGGATCCACGATATCCAGTTTTACTCCGCGGGATCCCCGACCCGCCCCCGGTACTCTTTATTCACGGCAGTCCGGATGTGCTGTCACTCCCGCAGCTGGCTATTGTCGGAAGTCGTAATCCCACCCCGTCCGGCAGCCGTACCGCCAGGGAATTCGCCAGACACCTGGCAACTTCCGGGCTTGCGATTACCAGTGGACTGGCACTTGGCATCGACGCAGACAGCCATCTGGGTGCCCTGGAGGCCGGCGGCAGGACACTCGCGGTAATGGGTACCGGACTGGATCGTGTCTATCCATCCCGGCACCGCGAACTCGCCCATGCCATTGCCGGGAACGGGGCACTGGTTTCGGAATTTCCGACCGGGACGGCACCGCTCCCGGCCAATTTTCCGCGCCGGAACCGCATCATCAGTGGCCTGAGCACAGGAACACTGGTGGTCGAGGCGGCCCCACGCTCGGGTTCGCTGATTACTGCACGATTTGCGGCTGATCAGGGACGCGAGGTGTTCGCAATACCCGGATCCATACACAACCCACTCGCCAGAGGCTGCCATGCACTAATCCGGCAGGGTGCAAAACTGGTTGAAACAGCTGAGGATATTATGGAAGAACTGGGCGGGCTTGCTGCTGCCTGCACACAAGCCATGCCCGATAACACCCGGGAACAAACCCTGGAACTGGACGAAGAATACAGGCAACTCCTTGATATAGCTGGATATGATCCTTTTGACATCGATACAATCGTCAAAGACTGTGGATTGACGGCGGCCGCGGTTTCCTCCATGCTCCTCATTTTGGAGCTGAATGGCTATGTAGTCTCCAGCAGCGGCGGTCGGTATATCCGCATCGATCGAGAGGGTCAGAAATGAAAGAAAATGTGTTCGACGTGCTCATGTATCTCTTTGAAAACTATTACATGGATGACGAAACCGAAATGACCCCTGACCGCGAGTCCATACAGTTGGAGCTGGCTGATGCCGGCTTTCCTACCCCCGAGATCAACAAGGCCTTTGACTGGCTGGAAAGCCTGGCGACGTCCAACGGCACACAATTGCCTGCACCCCAGGCCAGTCACTCCATTCGGCTGTTTTCTGACCGCGAGACCGGATATCTGGACCTGGAGTGCCGCGGATTCCTGCTGTTCCTGGAACAAATGGGAATTCTGACACCGGCCAACAGGGAGCTGGCCATAGACCGGATCATGGCCCTGGACAGCGAAGATTTCGATCTGGAGCAGCTCAAGTGGGTGGTACTCATGGTGCTGTTCAAGCAACCCGGCCAGGAAGCGGCCTATGCCTGGATGGAAGATCTGGTGTTTGACAATACAAGCAACAGCCTGCACTAACCGTTAACAATACAATCTGGACACCTGCCTTTGGATATGGGCATCCTGCTAATTTCCTGATCGAATGAGCAATAATCTAGTCATCGTAGAATCTCCGGCCAAGGCCAAGACCATTGAAAAATACCTGGGCAAGGATTTCCGGGTCTTGGCCTCCTATGGCCACGTCCGCGACCTGGTCCCCAAGGAAGGTGCCGTGGATCCCGACCATGGTTTCGCCATGAAATACCAGGTGATTGATAAAAACTCCAAGCACGTAGACAACATCATAAAGGCCCTGAAAAAGGCCAACACCCTGTTTCTGGCGACTGACCCGGACCGTGAAGGAGAGGCCATTTCCTGGCATCTTTATGAACTGCTCAAGGACCGCAAAAAGCTCAAGGACAAGGCAGTCCACCGTGTTGTATTTAACGAAATAACCAAGCGCGCCATTACCGAGGCGATGGAGAACAGCCGCGACCTGTCGGCGGAACTGATCAATGCCCAGCAGGCCCGCCGGGCCCTGGATTACCTGGTTGGCTTCAATCTTTCGCCCCTGTTGTGGAAAAAGATCCGCCGCGGTCTCTCGGCCGGGCGTGTCCAGAGCCCGGCATTGCGAATGATTGTCGAGCGCGAAATAGAGATCGAGAATTTCAAACCGCGCGAATACTGGACCATCGAAGGTGACCTTGAGAAGGATGAGCAGCACTTCGTGGCAAAATTGACACACTTTCACGGAGAAAAACTCTCGCAGTTCACAGTCAATAACGAAAAACAGGCGCGTGAGATCGAACAGGAACTGAGCAATACCGCCCGCGGAAATTTGACGGTCAGCTCTGTTGAAAAGAAGCAGCGCAAGCGCAATCCAGCCGCTCCCTTTACGACCTCCACCCTCCAGCAGGAGGCATCCAGGAAACTGGGTTTTACCGCCAGGCGAACCATGAGCGTGGCTCAACAACTTTATGAGGGAATGGACATCGGCGGCGAAACAGTCGGGTTGATCTCCTATATGCGAACCGACTCGGTGAATCTTGCCAGCGAGTCACTGGAGGAATTGCGCAGCGTGATCGCTGAACGCTATGGATCTGATCAACTGCCCGACGAACCGCGTGTCTACAAGACCAAGGCAAAAAATGCACAGGAGGCCCACGAGGCGATACGACCAACCTCTGCGGCCCACACGCCCGATGTGATCAAGGCTCACCTGAGCAAGGAACAGTACAGGCTCTATGACCTGATCTGGAAACGAACCGTTGCCTGCCAGATGATCCATGCGACCATCAATACGGTCAGTATCGATTTCTCATGTGGCGACGGGAATACGCTGCGCTCAACCGGCTCGACGGTCATCAATCCCGGTTTCATGGCCGTCTACCAGGAAGGCGTGGATGACGCCCGTGCAGAAAGCGATGAGCGTATGCTGCCGCCTATGGAGAAGGGTAACGCTGTACAACTCAATGCCATTCGACCGGAACAGCACTTCACCGAGCCGCCACCCCGCTTCAGTGAGGCAAGCCTGGTCAAGACACTGGAAGAGCACGGCATCGGTCGACCATCCACCTACGCATCGATTATCTCCACTCTCCAGCAGCGTGAATATGCCACCCTGGAAAAGAAGCGTTTTTATCCCACCGATGTAGGACGCATAGTCAGCAAGTTCCTGACAGAGCACTTTACCCAGTATGTGGATTACGACTTTACCGCCAGACTTGAGGATGAACTCGATGCCGTGTCCCGTGGTGAAAAAGACTGGATCCCCCTGATGGATTCATTCTGGACACCATTTACAAAACTGGTGCATGACAAGGAGCAAACCGTATCCCGCAGCGACGTAACGACCGAGGAACTCGGTGAAGACTGCCCTAAATGCGGCAAACCTCTGCATATACGCCTTGGACGGAGGGGACGATTCATTGGCTGCAGCGGCTTTCCGGATTGCGACTATACCCGTAACATCGATGATGATCGGGAAAGCGCCGAACCGGAGGTGGTGGAAGGGCGGCAATGCCCGAAATGCGACTCACCACTCATTATCCGCAGCGGACGATATGGAAAGTTTATTGGCTGCAGCAGCTATCCTGATTGCAAGTTCATTGAGCCACTCGAGAAACCCGAGGATACCGGAATAAACTGCCCGGTGTGTAACAAAGGCACCCTGCTCAAACGAAAATCACGTCGCGGCAAGATTTTTTATTCCTGTTCGACCTATCCGGATTGCGACTACGCAATCTGGAACGAACCGGTAGCCGAACCTTGCCCGAAGTGCAACTGGCCCATCACCACAATCAAGACCACAAAACGCAAGGGTACGGAAACGGTCTGTCCCCGTAAGGAATGCGATTTTGCCGAGCCCCGTGAAGAGTCGGAGCAGGCGACCAGCGCAACCGCCTTATGAAGGCATCCGGCGCTGGCCGCTTCATGAAGCCGCAAGGGTCATCAAGTCGGGTGGCATCATTGCCTATCCAACCGAGGGCATATACGGTCTCGGCTGTGATCCCCGGAACGGGGATGCAGTCTATCGGCTGCTCCATCTGAAACACCGGTCTGTCAGACAGGGGCTGATACTGGCTGCCAGCGACTTTCAGCAACTGGAATCCTATCTCGCCCCCCTGTCCAGAGAACTCAAAGGGCGCGTCATGCACACCTGGCCTGGACCGGTAACCTGGGTACTGCCATGTCGGAAGGATATCCCCGTATGGATTCGGGGTGAGCATCACAGTCTGGCGGTCCGGATCAGCGCCCACCCAGTGATTACGGGACTTTGCCGGGAGATCAGCCACCCCCTGATCTCGACCAGTGCCAATATCAGCGGGCAGTCACCGGCGTACAACCCGCTGGCTGTACGCCGTATTTTCCGCGACCGGCTCGATTACATTCTTCACGGACCACTTGGCGGCACTGGTCAGGCTACCGAAATCCGTGATGGGTGTACCGGTAAAATACTGCGCGCGGCAAAAGCCAGGTCATCTACTTTAAAATAGAACGTGCTGTACAGGAACGATGAAGGATTCTTCCATGCAAACAGATACGGTGAATAATGTCAGTAACTACCTGATGGACCTGCAGGACCGCATCTGCGGTGAACTGGAGGAAATCGACGGCCAGGCTCGGTTCCACCAGGACACATGGGAACGCAAGGAGGGTGGTGGTGGGCGAACACGGGTAATGAGCAACGGCGCGGTCTTTGAACAGGGGGGCATCAACTTCTCCCATGTCTTCGGATCGACATTACCGCCCTCTGCCACTGCAAGTCGTCCACAACTTGCCGGGCGCCCCTTCCAGGCCATGGGTGTATCCCTGGTCATACACCCCAGAAACCCCTATGTACCAAC
>JARFQV010000319.1 GCA_029287615.1 Pseudomonadota bacterium
GACCGGGTGCGGTAGTGGTGGATACCTCCACGGTCAGTAGTGATACGGCACGGGAGGCGCAGTCACGGATTGCCGGGGCGGGTGGCGGGTTTCTGGATGCCCCGGTCTCCGGCGGCGTCGAGGGCGCCCGGCAAGGGACGCTGGCCATGATGATTGGTGGTGAGGAGACATTGCTGGAACGGGTACGTCCGGTGCTGGATGCGGTAGCATCACGACTCGAGTACATGGGGCCGTCCGGTGCCGGGCAGGCCACCAAGGCCGTGAACCAGATCATGGCGGCGGGTATCAACCAGGCGGTTAGCGAGTCACTTGCATTTGCCGAGGCCCTGGGACTGCCGCTGCAGAAGGTGATCGATGTAGTCGGGGCCGGCGCAGCAGGGAACTGGTTTTTGAAACACCGTGGTTCTGCCATGGTCGATGGTGTTTATGAGCCGGGATTCCGGGTCGATCTTCATCACAAGGACCTCGGCATCTGCAAGACGATGGCCGGGAATCTTGCGGTCACCCTGCCGCTGGTGGAAATGACCCTGATTCATTACCGGCGCCTCATGGATGCGGGGTATGGTGGTGAGGATATTTCGGCCCTGCACCGGGAAAAACGACGGTTGTTCTCCAGGCAGCCCGGACAGACCTGAAACCGCGGTACTTTGGCAGATCCGCTATAAGAAACTGTTTTAGTTATGAAAATCACCAGCGTTACATATTGGTGCAGACGGAGAGAAGGGCAGTAACTGCCTGCGGTGGCATCTGCAAGCCGAGCGTCTACAATTCGGGTTAGGTGGACAGGTGATGCAGGGGGGGCGAGGCGAATGCACCTACAGCCGTCTTTCGGGTACCGGATGCGCCTCCGGCTTGCCCGTTCCCTCTTTGCCCTGATCGCCTGTTGTCTGTCTGGTGCCATGCTGTCTGCAGGAGATCTCGTAGACATGTCGGTAAAACATCAGCGCGGCGTTTTCGATCTCCGGGTCGAGATGATTCTCGATGCCGCTTATGAGGATGTTTACCACGTGCTCACTGATTATGTGCATATTTACCGCCTCAATCCTTCCATCGTCGAGTCAGAGGTCATGCCTGCAACGGATGACTCGGTTGTCCGGATAAAGACTCTGATCAATGACTGTGTCCTGATTTTCTGCAAGGAGATACTGCGGGTGGAAGATGTCCGTGAACTGGGAACCGGCGATCTCTATGCCGTCATCGTTCCGGAACTAAGCAATGTAAAATCCGGGTTTACGATCTGGCAGGTGCAGCACCTGGGCGGACGTACGCGAATCCACTATCAACTGAGGCTGGAGCCCGGTTTTTTTATCCCCCCGTTGATCGGAACCCAGGTTGTCAAGAGAAAGATGCACAAGGAGGTACTGGTCAGTTTCGGAAATATCGAGCGGATAGCGCGGATCCGTGCCACCAGCAGGGAGTCTGCGCCATCGCAGGGACGCGCGGTAGAGGGGGGGCGATAGATCATGAACTTACGCGGTAAACTTTCCGGCATCTTTCTGTTTGCGCTGTTGCTTGGTGCCTGTACCGGGGGAGTGCGCCAGGTCAGTTATCAGCAGGAGGTATGGCCGATCCTGCAGGCAAACTGTGTCGAGTGCCATATACCCGGGGAAGGCGAGGGTTACCTGGAAACCGGCCTTTCGATGCAAACCCATGCGGACCTGATGCAGGGTACCATCTACGGTGTGGTCATCGTGCCCGGGGACAGCCGCCACAGTATTTTCAACATGCTGGTGGAAGGACGGTCCGATCCATCCATGCATATGCCGCATGGGCGGGAATCACTGGATTCCGCCGAGATCGAGACACTGCGCCTCTGGGTCGAGCAGGGCGCCCTCGATAACTGAAGACCGCTGCAGGACCTAACCGACGAACCGGCCGCTCTTCAATCGCTCGGCCTCCATCAGTTCCAGCTCACGCGATCCGGAAATCACGATTTCGGGATCCGGTACGAAATCCATATCGGGGTTCAGGCGCTGATAGTGTACGTGATTCAGGATCACCTTGATGGCGTTCAGCCTGGCCAGGTTCTTGTCGTTCGATCTGACTATGGTCCAGGGTGCGTGGGTGGTATTGGTGCGTTTCAGCATTTCGTATTTCTGCTGGGTAAACTCATCCCAGCGGTCCTGCGCCTGCACGTCCACCTCGCTGAGTTTCCACTGTCGCAGGGGGTCGGTCTTGCGGCGTTCAAAACGTCGTGCCTGTTCCTCGCGGGTGACGCTGAAATACAGTTTGATCAGGATCGTATTCTGGCGGATCAGATCTTTTTCGAAGCCGGTAACGCCCCGCATGAAGTTCTTGTATTCTTCCGGGGTGCAGAAGCCGAACACGGGTTCAACCATCGCGCGGTTGTACCAGCTGCGGTCGAACAGCACGACTTCGCCACCGCGCGGAAACTGGGTCACGTATTTCTGGAAGAACCACTGTGTCTTCTGTACGTCACTCGGCTTGCCGAGGGCAACGACCCGATAATGTTTTTCATTCATGTAGCGGGTCACGCGGCGGATCGTGCCGCCTTTTCCGGCAGCATCCCGGCCTTCGAACAGGATGATCATACGGGTTCTGGTTTCCTCCAGGTGCTGCTGCATGTGGATCAGCTCGGCCTGGTAGGGCTTCAGTGCCTGTTCCTGCCGGTAGCGGCGTACCGCCTTGCGCTGGCCTTTCTTCAGGCCTTTGTGTTCTTCCAGCAGTTCAGCCAGCGATGTTTTTCGACCGTTCAGGTTTATGTATTCAGGATTGGTGATCTCGTTCATTTTCTTTTTACCATGGTGATCCGGTGAGCATCATTCCCGGTTGGCAGGAGCTGATGCAAAACAGTTCCCGGATATAATACCCGGTCAAGTTTGGACGTTCTTGACCTGTGTCAAGTTTGAAAGACACGCAATGCGTATCCGGGAAAATGCTGGCACCGGGTGTCTGGCCCCGTTCAGGTCAGGGGGACCAGGGTTAGCTCGACGCGGCGGTTCAACTGCCGTCCCTCTGGCGTGTCGTTGGTCGCGATCGGATTATCAACACCGAATCCATAGGTTTCGATGCGGACTTCCCGTATGTCCTGAGATTCCAGAAATCGCGTAACGCTGGCTGCACGGCGTTCGGAGAGTTGCTGGTTATATTCCACCGAACCCGTATTGTCGGTATAACCAACGACCTGTATCAGGGTCTTTTCATACTCCTTGAGTACGAGAACGACCGAGGTCAGTACATCATAGAAGTCCGCATTGATATCCGCGCTATCGGTGGCAAAGGTGACATTACCGGGCATGTTCAGGTTGATGTTGTCACCAACCCGGGTCACGCTTACGCCGCTGCCCTGCAGCTGGGCGCGCAACTTGTCTTCCTGCCTGTCCATGTAGTGTCCGACGCCGAGTCCCGCGATGGCGCCAATGCCGGCCCCGATCAGTGCGGCCTTTCGACCACCTGCAATGGCACCGATGATGGCTCCTCCACCGGCGCCGATCAGGCTGCCCTTGCCCTTCTTGCTCATTTCTTCCTCGCCGGTGTAGGGGTTGGTGGTGCAACCGGCAACGAGGGCGAGTATGACCGCGGCTGCGAGGGCCCGGACAGTGAACCGCTTGTTGTTCATCAAGTGTTCTCCTTTTTGGGATTGACCAGGATTAAAACAGCCGCAGTTCCTGCTGTACACTACGGTTGCGTCCATGTGGTCACGAATTCCATGAAAGTAGCCAAGCAATCCGGGCAGTATACAATATCCGGGGCCGGTACGGGTAAGTGACAGTGACGCTTACCGAAGGAAATGACTGATAATTCACTGAATTTATCTTGCCCGCCGGGGCCGGAAGGTGCATACGAGCTTGCCGTCATGGACGACAAGCTGGAGTACCTGTGGACATTCTTCAGGCGTTACGGGGATATCTACCGTGTGCGGATGCCATCCAGCGAGACTGACACCTATGTCATCAATGATCCCGCTGCTGTAAAACAGGTGCTGGTCAGCAATCACCGGAACTATACCAAGGGAATCGGTATCGACCGGGTGAAGATACTGCTCGGCAACGGCATCATGGTCAGCGAGGGAGAATTGTGGAAGCGACAGCGGCGGATGATTCAGCCCTGTTTTCAACGTGCAGTGATCGAGCGTTTTTGTTCGCAATTCCATAACCGCAGCCTGGAACTGGTGGGGCAATGGTCACGGCTGGCAGCGTGTGGAGAGCCGGTCAACATCACTGCGGAGATGAGCCGGTTCACCCTGCAGATTATCCTCGATGCGGTATTCAGCACGGATCTGGAGAGGCTGTCACAGGACACAGTCGGCAATCCATTCCATATCATCACCAGTGAATCGGGGCGCGATCTGCGATTTGCGGTGAAATTCCGTGCTCTCGTTCCCGTGGTTGCCGGGCTCATAGAGCAGCGCAGGAGAGAGGGCAGTGAATACTTCGATTTTCTCTCCATGCTGATGGCTGCCCGTGATCGTGATACCGGTGCGCCAATGGATGAACGACAGTTGATCGATGAAGTACTGACGCTGGTCGTCGCGGGTCATGAAACCACGGCAAGTGCGCTCAACTGGGTGTGGTATCTCCTGTCCATGCACCCTGATGCGGAAGAGCGCCTGCACCAGGAGGTCGACAGCCGGGAGTGTCCGGAAAAGCCGCTATTGGATGATCTCTTCACGTCGAGTTATGCAGAGCAGGTGATCCGGGAAGCACTCCGGTTGTATCCTCCTGGATGGTTGTTCACAAGAAGGGCCATCGCGCATGACCGGCTCGGGGACTATGAGGTACCCCCGGGTACCGATATTTTTATCAGCCCCTACCTCTTGCATCGACATCCTGCTCACTGGCCGGATGCGGATGCCTTTCGTCCGGAGCGTTTCGAGCCCGAAGTCGCACGTTCCAGGGAGCGATATGTATATATCCCCTTTGTTGCCGGGCCCAGGCACTGTGTTGGCGAATCATTTGCCATGGCGGAAATGCTGATTCTGCTGCGGGTGGCGGCAAGGCGGTTCCGTTTGCGCATGGCCGGGAGCCAGACCGTGGAGCTGGATGCCGGGGTCAATCTCCGAACCCGTCATCCCCTCTTCATGCAGCTTCAGCCGCGCTGACCGGTACGCTCCCATGTCTCTATCCGGCACCCTGGTACAGGCGCTCCAGCAGCATGGGGATGCAGGTCACCGTATCTGTTACATCGATCAGGCAGATCGGATGCGCACTCGTTCCTGCCGTCTGATGCAGGATCATGCATTGGGTATCCTGGGGCACTTTCAGCGGCATGGTATCTCGCATAAGGACAAGCTGCTCCTGTTCCTGGATAACAATGAGCAATTCATCGATGCATTCTGGGCCTGCCTGCTGGGCGGGATTATCCCGGTTCCGGTGGCAGTCGGTAATAGTGATGAGCACCGGTTCCGGCTTTTCAGGATCATGGACAGGCTGGGTGAGGCGCGAATCTATACCCGGACAGGGGCGCTTCAGCGGCTGCGGGTATTCGCGCAGGACAGGGGCCTGGGCAAGCGCTATACCCAACTGGAGGGGAGTGCGCTCCTGTCGGATCATATAGAGGACATCTCCCGACCGGGTGTCCAGCATGATTCCCGTCCAGGTGACATCGCCTTTATCCAGTTTTCGTCCGGGTCAACCAGCGAGCCCAAGGGGATCATACTCACCCACGAAAACCTCATGGCCAACATAGATGCGATCGTGCGGGCGGCGCGGTTCAGCCCTGCTGATAGTACGCTGAGCTGGATGCCCCTCACCCATGACATGGGGCTGATCGGGTTTCACCTGGCGCCGTTGCTGTACGGAATGGATCAGGTCATTATGCGGACCGAACTGTTTATCCGCAGGCCCGCCATCTGGCTGGAGAAGGCGAGTGAACTGGGATCGACACTACTGTGCTCGCCAAACTTCGGTTTCAAGCATTATCTGCGGGGAATCAGGGGCAGGTCACCTGCCGGTCTGGATCTTTCCCGGGTGAGACTGATCTTCAACGGAGCCGAACCGATATCTGCGGATCTTTGCCATCGCTTTCTGGATCAGCTCGGGGAGTGTCGTTTGCCGCCTGAATCCATGTTCCCGGTCTATGGTCTGGCGGAGGCAACCCTGGCAGTCAGTTTTCCCCGTAATGGGGATGAGCTGGTTTCCATTGCCGTGGACCGTCACCATCTCGGGATCGGCGAATCGATCATTCCGGTCACACCGGCCTCCAGCGATGCCATGAATCTGGTCTGCGTGGGCAGGCCGGTAAGCAGCTGCATGGTGAGAATCACGGATGACGGGGATCGGGAACTGGACCCGGACAGGGTCGGGCATATACAGATTCGCGGCACCGGCGTGAGTCGCGGTTACCTGTGCGATGAGGATGCCAGCCGCCGCGTATTCACGGAAGACGGCTGGTTACGCAGTGGTGACCTCGGACTGGTGCATGAGGGGAATCTGTATATAACCGGCCGGAGCAAAGAGATCATCTTCGTCCATGGACAGAATTATTATCCGCATGATATCGAGGGAGTCGTGTGTGATGCGACAGGGATCGGGCATGGCAAGGTGGCAGTGGCCGGGGTGCGCAGGCCTGGCGCCGACAATGACGAAATCGTGGTGTTCATCCAGCATCGTCAGGATCACGATGCCTTTCAGCCGATTGTTGCAAGGGTAGTGGAAGGTGTCAGCAGGTTTACCGGTCTGGAAGTCAACGAGGTCGTGCCGGTTTCCCGTATCGCCAGGACAACCAGCGGCAAGGTGCAGCGTCATGTGCTGGTGGACAATTTCCTGAGTGGCGATTATGACGCTCCGCTGGCACGCCTGAGACGATTATCAGAACAGCCTTTGCCGGCAGGCGGCCGTTCCGAAATAGAAAAACAGCTCAGTCGTATCTGTTCCGGGGCGGTCCCCGACCGGGAGATCGGCGTCAATGACAGCCTGTTCGAGCTCGGTACCAGTTCGCTCGCCCTGATCCAGATTCACGAAGGGATCGATGCGGCCTTCCCCGGGCAGGTAGAAATCCATGAACTCTTCGATTACCCGACGATAGCCTCACTGGCAAGGCATCTGGCCCGTATGTCTGAGCGCGGTGCCGTGTGATCGCGCAGGGATCCCGATGGCCTGCCATCCATGGGGATCACCCGCTCACGCGTATAAAGGTTTGGCGTACTTCCAGCGCTGGTAGAACCACAACCAGTCGGCAGGGCTTTCCCGGACCTGCCGCTCAACGGCCTGGATGTATTGCTCCATGACAGCACCCGCACCTTTCACATGCGGGTCCTCGCAAATCGGCTCGACACTGATTTCGTAATATCCGCGCTGGATTCTGCGCATGCCGATAAAAACGACTGGCATGCCGGTCATGACGGCGATTCTCCCGGCGCCCGGATAAAAAGCAGTGTCCTGGTGGAGGAATCGCGACCAGTGCTTTTCATCCTCCCTGCGGGGGGCCTGGTCGGCCACCATGGCCAGCAGGCGCAGTTCCCGGTGACGCTGCATGATGGCAGCCACGGTGTCCCTCGCGGGTATGAGGTGTGCGCCAAAGCGGGTTCTTGACTCAAGAAGGAGGGAGTCGAGGTAAGGGCGCTTGATCGGTTTGTATACCGCATCGACCGGAACCGGAAGATGAACGCAGCATCCCAGCAACAGCCACTCCCAGTTGCAGTGGTGTGCAGCGAGTGCAATCACGGATTGTTCGTTTCTTGTATATTGAATCAGCAGTTCCGGGTTGCGCAGCTGGACCCGTCTTTTGATGTCGGACGGATCCATGCGGGGTGACTTGAGAACCTCTGCCAGCACAGACAGGATATTGCGATAGGACTGCCGGGAGAGTCGGGCCTGATCCGAGGCGGTCTTTTCCGGGAAAGCGCGTGCAATATTCTCCTCGACGAGCCTTCTTTCATAGCGAAGCACATGGTACAGGACGAAGTGGCCGATATCGGCACACAGGTAGAGCAATGGCAGGGGAAGATAGGAGAGTGCCTTGAGCAGGGCTATCTGGATTTGCCTGGTTGCCATGAATGCAGGATGTGATTCAGGGATGATTGTCTGTCAGACCCGGGTAGTTTGCCGTTAAAGGACGCCTCCCGGTCCGTTGATGCGGTCCGGATTCAGGTGTGTTTTCTCCGGTACAGGTAACCGGCCAGAAACAGGAGGATACCTCCCGTAGCAATCCATGTGTACGGCTTCACTGTGGTGAAAAAACCGGCTATGGCATGAAAGTCCTTTTCCAGCAGATAGGCGCCTGCCCCGAATACACCAACCCACAGGGTAGCACCCGCGGTCATTGCCAGAAGGTAGCGAGGCCAGGGCATTTGCAGGCTGCCCGCCAGAATATTGCTGGTCTGGCGCAGGCCGTCGACGAAACGGGCGATCAACAGTATCGGGACCCCGTAGCGACTCACGAACGACTCCATTTTTGCGAGGCGGGTAGGGTTGAAGGACACGTGATTCAGCAGTGATCGACCGCCGCTTCTTCCGATCACATAGCCGATGATATTACCGGCAATGGTGGCCAGCCAGGCAACCAGTAGCAATACCAGAATGTCCTGGTGCCCCTGGGCGGCGTAGATCGCGCAGGCGATCAGGAGGGTTTGACCCGGTGCGGGTATGCCGAATCCTTCCACCATCGCGGAGACGGCAAGCACCGAGTAGCCGTATTTATCAATCAATGGCGCGAATTTATGGAACTCCGCAAGGAAGGCGGAGGCTGCTTCTGCCTCGAAGCCACTCATTCGCGATCGCCCCGACTGTGAGCGGGGGTTATCCCGGGCCCGATCTCAGTCGGATACGCCTTCCGCGGTTGCTCCGAATTCACTGCTGTACCCGGATCAGGATGGCGTTGATGCCGTTCTGGCGAAGGAGGGCGCGCACCTCGTTCAGTTCGGCAAGATTGTTATAGGGGCCGACCCTTACGCGGTTCCAGCTTTCCTGTCCGCTGCCGGGGGCCTTGTGAATATCCGTTTCCAGTCCCATCAGGGCAAGTTCGGCCTTGAGTTTGTCTGCCTGTTCATAACTGCGGAAAGACCCGGCCTGCAGCAGATAAAGACCGGGTTTTTCGACCTGGCGCACGCCCTGTTGCGGTTCCCCGCTGATCTCGTGTTCCTCGATCACCACCTCCATCTCCGGCAGTATGGTATAGAAATCGAAGCGTGGCTTCGGCGCGGGAGGCTGTGACTGCACGGTATCGCTTTTCTTGTCCTCCCTGATCTCTTCCTGCGGCGGTTCTGCCTCCGGCGGTGTCGGCAGGGCTTCCGTTTCTGTGACGGGCAAGACGGCCATCTTGATATAGATGATCAGGGAAACCAGCAATCCGATCATCAGCCCGGCGATCAGGTACAGCCAGGGTGATGTAGGATGCTTCCTTCGCGCGGTAGCCCGGTGTTTATAGTCGCGTGGCATGCCTACATGCTCTCGGGGGCCGAGACACCCAGCAGCCCCAGGCCATTGGCGATGACCTGTTGCGCCGCGCGAATCAGGTTCAGGCGGGCATTACGCAAACGTGTGTCATCCACGATGAATATGTGGGCGTTGTAATAGGTGTGGAAGTCATTGGCCAGGTCACGCAGGTAATGGGTCAACAGGTGCGGTTCATGTGACAGTGCCGCATTCTCGACCACTTCCGGGTAGCTTGACAGCCGGGTCATCAAGGCCTGTTCGTGTGCTTCCTGCAAGGCCTCCAGTGAGGCGGCACCCTCTTCCGGGTCCCACTGCAGGCCTTTTTCCCCCAGCTGCCGAAAGACGCTGGCAATGCGGGCATGGGCATACTGGACGTAATAGACGGGATTGTCGCTGGATTGGGACTTCGCCAGGTCGAGGTCGAAGTCCATGTGCTGTTCGCACTTGCGCATGACGTAGAAAAAGCGGGCCGCGTCATTACCGACCTCACGGCGCAGTTCACGCAGGGTAACGAACTCTCCTGAACGGGTGGACATTTGCGCCTTTTCTCCGCCTCGGTACAGTATTGCGAATTGTACCAGCAGAACATCCAGCCTGGAGGGGTCATCGCCCAGTGCCTGCAGGGCGGCCTTGACGCGGGGAACATAGCCGTGATGGTCGGCGCCCCACACATCGATCACCCGGTCATATCCACGCTCCAGCTTGTGCATGTGGTAGGCGATGTCGGAGGCGAAATAGGTTGTCTGTCCGTTGTCACGCACAACGACACGGTCTTTCTCATCCCCATAGTCTGTAGAGCGGAACCAGATTGCACCGTTCTTTTCGTAGAGATGGCCCGCGGCCTGCAGGCGATCGATTGCCTGCTGTACGGAACCGTTTTCTTCCAGTGAACGCTCCGAGAACCATTCATCATAGACGACACCGAATTCCTTCAGGTCCTGGCGGATATTAGCCAGGATCGAATCCAGGCCCTGATCGAAGACGAGGCGATAGTCCGTTTCACCGAGGAGCTCGCGGATTCTCTGAATCAGTGCATCGATGTGCGATTCCTTGTCACCTCCCCCGGACTCGTCAGGTGGCAGTTCCAGAAACACCTCGGTGGCCGGATGATGCAGGCGTTCACCGTTTTGACGGTGAATGCCGGCGGCAATATCCCAGACATAATCCCCCTGATAGCCGTTTGCGGGAAAGTCCAGCGTTTCACCACACAGATCCAGGTAACGCAGGTAGACACTGGCTGCCAGGATATCCATCTGGCGTCCTGCGTCATTTACATAGTATTCACGATGCACCTTGTAGCCTGCCGCCTCCAGCAGGTCAGCCACGGCGGCGCCATAGGCTGCACCCCTTCCATGACCCACGTGCAGGGGGCCGGTGGGGTTGGCGGAGACAAATTCGACCTGTATCCGGTGCCCCTTGCCCTGCGTGCTGCGTCCATAGGATTCACCGGAGCACAGGATGTCGCCGATTACCGCCTGATAGGCGGCTTTGCTCAGGAAGAAGTTGATGAATCCGGGCCCGGCGATTTCTATCCTGGTGACCAGGCTGGAATCAGGCAGGGCCGCCACGATCAGACCGGCCAGATCCCTGGGTTTGCTGCGTGCAGCCTTGGCCAGAACCATGGCAAGATTGCTTGCAAAATCCCCGTGTGATCTGTCCCGGGTGCGCTCGATAGTGATAGCCGGCTCCAGGTCCGCCGGCAGGTGGCCATCTGCCCGCAGTTTGGACAGGGCATCGGTTAGCAATTCAGAAAGATGGTCTTTCAATGTAATGTTCCCGGATGGCCGATGAATCCTGACTGCAAAAATAGTGATCTGCAGGACCGCTTATTATCCCGGCAGTTGTGGATCTTGCAACCATGGAAGCTCAAAGCGTGTCCTGTGGATCGACATCGAGCGACCAGCGGACCTGCCGGCTGTGCTCGAGTCTCTCCAGTTCGGGTACCCAGAGACGCAATAATCGCTGTAAATCACTGCGCCGGGGTGCCTGCAACAGGAGCTGGGCGCGATACCGGCCCGCCCTTCTCTCCATGGGTGACGGGACCGGGCCCCAGTATTCAACTCCCTGCGTTCCCTGGCTTGCTGCCAGTGATTGAGCGCATTCCAGGAATTTCATCGGCAGATCCCGGCGCAGGGCCTCCGCCCGCAGCAACGCCAGACTGGCATAGGGTGGCAGGCAGGTGGCCCTGCGCTCCTCGAGAGCCGCCTTTGCGAATGCGGCATAACCCTCGCGAATCAGCAGGCAGAGCTGGGGATGTTCCGGGTGGTGCGTCTGGATGATCACCTCGCCGGGGCGATCCGCCCTGCCTGCACGACCGGCGACCTGGATGATCAGCTGCGCCATTCGTTCGCTGGAGCGAAAATCACTGCCAAACAGGCCCTGGTCGGCATCGATAATGCCCACCAGCGTGACATCCGGGAAATGGTGACCCTTGGCCAGCATCTGTGTTCCCAGCAGTATGCGGCCATGACCGCTACGCGCCTTGTCGAGCAGGGACTCCAGTTCTCCCTTGCGCCGGGTCGTGTCACGATCGATACGTACCCGCTCGTGGTCGGGGAAGTGGCTGGCGAGGGCATCCTCTACCCGCTCCGTCCCCTGCCCCAGGGTAATCAGCGCGGCACTGCCGCACTTCGGACAGGTGTTGTGCATATTCCGCTGACTGCCACAATGGTGGCAGCAAAGCTGGTGGTTGGAGGCATGAAAGGTCATGCGGGCATCACAGCGCTCGCAATGGGCAATCCAGCCGCAGGCATGGCAGATCAGTGCAGGCGCATAGCCGCGGCGATTGAGAAACAGCAGGACCTGTCCGTCTGCATCCAGATGCCTCTGTATTGCTGCGAGCAATGGCGGTGACAGACCGTCCTGCATGCGTTTGCCACGAACATCGATCAGGCCGATCTGTGGAAGGCCGGCGGCGCCGACGCGCGTATGCAGGATCAGATGGCGGTATTTTCCCAGATTGACGTTCTCCAGGGTTTCCAGTGACGGTGTAGCCGAACCCAGCACGATCGGAATCCTGCAGAAACGGGAGCGCCAGACGGCGAGGTCACGCGCCGAGTAGCGAAAGCCATCCTGCTGCTTGAGGGATGTATCATGTTCTTCATCGATTATCAGGATGCCAGGACGCTGCAGGGGCGTGAATATCGCGGAGCGCGTGCCCAGGATGATGGGGGCGGAGCCGCTTCGGGCAAGTTGCCAGGCATGGAGGCGCTCCCGGTCGCTCAGTCCGGAGTGGAGCAGGGCGATTCTGACCGGAAACCGGCGCCTGAAACGATCTACCAGTTGCGGTGTGAGCCCGATCTCGGGGACCAGCACCAGCGCCTGGTGATTTTGATTGATTACGCTTTCAATGACCTGGAGATAGACTTCGGTCTTGCCGCTGCCCGTCACACCCTCCAGCAGGAAGGCATGAAACTCGCCCAGCGAATCCCGGATTGCAGAGACGGCAGCCTGTTGATCACGACTGAGCCGGATGTTGGATTTCAAAACAAGGTTTGCGGCATCCTTGGGTGGTGCGGTCTGCTGCAGGGGTTCGATCCAGCCCTTTCCGTGCATGGTATGCAGGACCCCCATGGGGACATCCAGCTCCTTGCGGGGTAATTCATGGGGCGATTTATGCAGGCGCTCGAGTACAGAGGCCTGTCGTGGAGCCTGCTGCAGGCTCAGCGGATCGATCCGGGCGCCGGTATCGGTCAGACGCCATGCCGGATCGCCCTGTACCGTTCCCATTTTTCCGCGTCGCAGCAGTGTGGGCCTGTCTCTTATACACATCT
>JARFQV010000325.1 GCA_029287615.1 Pseudomonadota bacterium
GAGTTTCAGCGGATGCGTTATTCGCCGGGATAGCCTGCCTTAGCCGGGAAGTATTTAATCATCCTGGCCATAGTTCAGGTCCCGGTTGTATTATTACCAAATTATCAGAACTCCATCATGACGCCCCTATCTCATCAATTAATATGATGAGCTATTTCTGCAATAAGGCCTATAATGAAACATGTACCATCGCTACATCCCGCCATATAAATCAGCAAATTCATAATGGATGATGTAGCCGCTGGAAGCGGCGCATAATGCGCAGCCATGTGAGCGGCAGGCGATGGGTTAAAGGAGAGTAATATGTCCACAGCAATACCTACCAAAACAATATCCGCGATCAAGTTCGAAGACTTGAACTGGATCGCCTCCTCTCCACTGCCACGCGACCAGGCCCAGAGCAACCGGTTACATGAGCCGGAGTATCGTATAAATACGATCGACCCCATGACTGGAAACGACATCGAAAACGTCACTTCTCATCCCTCCCTGGAGGACGGCAATCTGACTGTATATTTCGAAACAATTGACACCCGCAAGTCATATCTGGAAATGCCCCTGGACCATCCCAACCTGCACTTGCCCTACCCAGCCGCAGATGACGATGACCGAGGCGGCTAATCTACCCAGAAACGACGAGTTGCGATAATTTCAGCCATACTGCAGGGCGCTGGAAAGTGCCCCTCGGTTTACTCATGGGAATAATTCCTTGCACATCGATAAAACCCTGGATTTAACCTGGCAAGACTGCATCTTCCGTCAACGTGAAGAACTGGCGAGGATGCTGCGGGAACCGCTAACCCTGCTGGCCAGTAAATGTGTTCCAGCCTGTGGCGACAGGGACCGGCTGAATGCTGTACTGCAACAAGGCTTCTCGAGCATACCGTATTGTTGCTATCTTTATGCCACCGACAACGGTGGTGTGCAGATCAGCGACAATGTCATTAATAACGGAATCATGACCGGGCACTTTCAACGCAATCGTGCCGAACGTCCCTATATGAAGGAACCGATGCCGTCATGGGGATTCCTGTTATCAGACGCCTATATCAGCCAGGCCATGCACTGGCCATCACTAACCGGGCTGCAGGTTGTTGCATCGGAGCGGGCGCCCGACTGGGGTTTCTCGGTGCGGGTTTCGATCTGCGGAAATTACCGGTAACCTCAGCACTGTACAAGGAGCCAGAGAATTGGCGACAGATCAAGGGCGATCCTGCTATCCGCAGTTCCCTGTTCCGGCAGGTCCGGATCGAGAGTCCAATCGACCAGAATATACAGAGCGCACTTTCAATCCTGGAGGAACTGCTCACAGAACGTGGTATCTTCCAGTGCCAGATTCACTTCTCCAGCAGCCAGGTCACGATCTGGACGACCGATGATCCGTTGCGTTATCGCATCCTCGACCAGGAAGTGCTCAGGGATCCTGACATCTGCCTGGTATACCCGTCACGACCGTATCCCGTCGATGCAGTGATACCACACACCGAGATAACCCGGATACTGGACGGAATGCGGGCGTTACGCATGATTGATACGAACATCTACCTGCGCATGGCCTCCATTAATATTTTCAACGGCATGGTGAGCCTGACCTTTTCCTGTGACGGGTCGCATTACATGCGCTACGATGAATTCCTCACCAAAGGTATACCGTTCTGGTCCGGCATCGCAGCGTAAGCAACCGTTCTCCGCTTGCCCGGCGTCTGCGCACGCAGTCGATGGTGTGCTTCACTTGATGAAACTCACTCGGATGCTGACAGGACAGCAAGCCGTCCGGTATCGCGCATGGCATCCATTGTTGACTAGCGAGAACGTATGTCAGACGGGTTTCTGCAGTGTATTCTTGTCAGCACGCATGCGATCGATCCTGGCATAATTGAGCGCGTCCACGAGGTTTTCGTAGCGGTATTGCTTGTAAAAATACATCATTTTTGGTGTACCCGAAATCCCGTATTGCGCCATTAATGTCTTGTCTTCCTCATTCATCAGATTCTCCAAAACTTGCACAAATAATGATGCTTGTAGTACTAACGTCGCTCTCAGTCGCTAACTGAATTATGCATAACAACTGGCAAACTGAAGGAAATCGCGGTTTAGCGTCAGGGGCTTTGGTAGTCAATATTCCGGTCCGTTGCGTCGCTGGTGCGCGAATTAATCCTAAATATCCTCTGCCGCCAGCATGCAGGCAATGGATCTCTTGCCCGCGCGGGCATAGGCCTTGTCCGCTATCTCGGGAATACGGTCACGCATAGCATCGAATGCCTTTAGAAATCCTGCTTCAGCGCCTGACATGTCCGGGCAAAGGTGTTTGAGGACTTCTTCACCTACGAAGAATGAAATCTCAATGGTCCTGTCATATCCCCAGAAACAGACGCGACTTCTTACGGCATCGAAACTACGGCATGGATTCGGAAAACTCAGCGTCATGGCCGGGAACCGGCACGACGAGTGAAATCGGCATTGCCATCCGGACTCATGCCTTTTAGAAACTTGAACAGGTCGCTGTCCGTGGACAGCACCAGGGTCGTGTTCTCGGCGATAATGGACTTGTAAGCCTGCATGGTGCGCGTGAATTCATAGAACGCCACCGCTTCGGGGCTCTGGTTGTAGGCCCGTGCGTAGATTTCGGTAGCCTTCGCGTCCGCCACACCGCGGATCTCCTCGACCTGCCGGTAGGCCTCGGACTGGATCTTGTTCAGGTCGCGCACCCGATTACCACGGATCCTGGCGGCCTCACCGTTGCCTTCCGACAGGAAGCGTTCCGCGATCTGGCGGCGCTCGCTGATCATCCGATCGTAGATCTTCGGGCGCACGCTTTCATTGTAGTTGATGCGCTTGAAGCGGATATCGAGCAACTCGATGCCAAACACCCGCACCTTCTCGGCCGCCGCGGTGAAGATCTCCTGCTCAACCTGCTTGCGCCCCTTCTGGATCGGCACCAGCGATCCCATATCCAGTTCCGCCTCCGTTAACAGGGCGTCGCGCAGCGGCACGCGATCCTTCGTGGTGCGGATGATCTCGATCAGCTCATGCTTGGCGACGGCGTTGCGGGTCTCACTGCCCAGGATGTCATCGAGACGGGACTGGGCACTGCGTTCATCGCGCAGGCGCAGGAAGTACTGGAGGGGATCAGTAATCCGCCAGCGGGCAAATAAATCGACCGAGATGTAGAGCTTGTCCTTGGTGGGCATATCCGACGGACTACCATCCCACTCGAGCACCCGCTTGTCGATCGGGTTGATCTCCTGAATAAAAGGCACTTTCACCTTCAGGCCGGCAGACGTCACAGGTTGCCCGACCGGTTTGCCGAACTGGGTGATGATCATCTGCTCGACTTCGCTCACCGTGTAGATCGAACTTATCAGGACGTACGCCAGGATGCCCAGCGCCGCCAGCATGGCTAGTTGTCTATTCATGGCTGGGCCACCGTCGGGGTGTCGAGATTGAGCAATGGCAGAATACCGTGCGTCTGTTCATCGACAATGATCTTGGAGCGTATGCCCGGCATGACTTCCTGCAGGGTCTCGATATAGATGCGGCGGCGCGTAACCTCCGGTGCCTTGGTATATTCCGCCAGCAGGGCGCTAAAGCGGGCGACGTCGCCTTCCGCCTCGTTGACCCGCTTGAGCCGATAACCGTCGGCCTCGCGGATGCGCTGGTCCTTCTCGCCCTCGGCCAGCGGGATCACCTTGTTGTAATCACGCCGGGCTTCGTTAATCAGCTTCTCTTTCTCCTGCTGGGCCTGGTTAACCTCGTTGAACGACTCCTGCACCGGCTGGGGCGGATTGATGTTCTTCAATTGCACCTGATCGATATTGATCCCCATGGCGTATTTGGTGGAGAGCGCCTGCATTTTCGTCAGGGCCTCCGTTTCGATTTCCTGCCGACCGATGGTGATCACCTCGTCCACGGTACGGTCACCGACAACTTCCCGCATGACGGATTCGGAAACATAGCGCAGGGTTTCACTCGGCTCACGCACCTCGAACAGGAATTTTACAGGGTTCGAAATGCGGTATTGCACCACCCATTCAACCAGTGCGGCATTCAGGTCGCCAGTCACCATCTCGGTTTCCCGCTTTTGCCGGTTGCCGTCGCGGGGACTCTGGTAAGGATCGCTGGCACCGGGCGTGGTGAAGCCGAATTCCTGTTTCAACTGCCGTTTGACGGGAACGATGGTCGCCGCATCGATGCCCAGTGGCAGCTTGAAATGCAGCCCCGGCGGGACTTCCTCGAGATATTTGCCGAAGCGTTGCACCACAGCGACCGAGTCGCTTGGCACAGTGTAATAGGCAGTCCATGCTCCCAGCCCGGCCAGTGCGAGCAGGGCCAGGGCGATGAGGCCACGTGAACCACCACCCGGCAACAGCCGCCCGAGCCGGTCCCGCCCCTGCCGAACCAGCACCTCGAGATCGGGAGGTGTACTCCCACTGCCCCAGGGACCGCCCTGACCACCGTTACCGTGCCGTGATGTCATTGTGAACCTTGCTGTTGTGTATGTTTGAAGTTACACCCTCATGAACGACCATGCCTTCATTCTCGCCCCGCTCTATGGCTAGACGGTCGATATCTTCCTGTGCCCGAGCCCGGACGCCTGTGGCGGCCTTGCCCAGTGCTGGCTGTGGCGTTGTCTTTTTCAATAGCTGGTGCCAAAGGAAATATCGGTGGCATTTGCGGGTGTTCGCAGGTTGGCAAGGCGGCTGCCCTGCGTAACCGGGCCACCGGCAAACAGACTATAGAGATACTTGCTTCCACCCTGAGCGGCGAATTGCCTGTTTAGTGCCCTGGCTGTTGTCCTTGCGTATCTCGGCAAGCCGTGTTTGAGATACAGCTTGCGCAGATAATCAATGACGTCCCAGTGCTGGTCGGTCAGGCTGATGCCTTCGCATATTGCCAGCTTCTCGGATTTGTTCCGGTTCCAGTTCTGGTCGATGAGTTCAGCCAGGCGAATGCCGGCATATTTACTGGAAGTTTCGGAGTCCTGGGCATTTTGTGTGAATTGATTCATGGAATTATTCCTTGATGAATAGAGTAAACGGTTCGTCGTACCTGTTCTCTGACCACAGCAAGTGGTTGCACAAAGCTGGAGCAGATCGGGACCCGTCAGAAGCGGGTATGTCGTGCAACCATGACCGTTCAGTCATAGTTGTTCGGAAGAGAGACTTGCGTACTGACAGTACGTGGTGCTTAGTGCAGTGTCCTCGCATTGTACCCGGAAAGCAAATCAATCATCTTAATGAGGCAGGTTATCCCTGGCGCCGGGGTATCGAATACCAGGTGTACTGCCGGTGTCCTGCCATGGCTATCGCTGTTTCAGAGGGTGCATATCCCGGGGTGCTGAACACCAGGAATTGCGAATGGTTTCCTTTATGATGGAAATCAATGGCGCAGCGACACTGAATGTACGTATCCCGCACTCAAGGAGCCTGGAAATGTGCTCCGGCCGGCCTGCCAGCTCGCCACACAGGGAAAGGGGAACCTCCGGCACATCATCGTGCGTCAATCGCAACAATCTGAATATGACATCTGCGGAATCCCTGTAATAGCGTTCCACCGCCGCATTCTCCCGATCCGCAGCAAACACAAACTGGGTAAGGTCGTTTGTGCCGAAGCTCAGAAAGTCAGCATGTTTGACAATTTCCTGTGCCGCAAGCGCAGCGGCTGGCGACTCGATCATGGCTCCCAGTTTCGGTGGAGAAGATATACGTAGCCGGGAACATAATTGTATGAGTTGCTCTCTCACCACCGAAACATCATCCGGCAGCGTAACCATGGGCACCAGAATACGCACGTCGAATTCATCGGCAAGTTCCAGCACGGCCCGTAGCTGTGTCTTCAAAAGCTCGGGGTACTCGCGCAGAAATCGGATGCCTCGACGGCCCAGGGAGGGATTCGATTCTGCCATAAATCCTATAAAGGGCAAGGGTTTGTCGGAGCCGATATCCAGAAGCCGGACATAGACAGCACAGCCTCTTGCCGCGTCCAGTGTCTGCCGCATCTCATTAACGAGTTCATCGCAATTGGGTGGTTCAACACGGCCGAGGTAGGCCTGCTCCAGTCGGTACAAACCAACGCCCTCTGCACCGTTCAACATGGCCCTTTCTGTATCGTCGTTGCATACTACATTGGCGAGCACGGAAATCGTGACTCCGTCTTTTGTGATCGCCGGGATACTGGCGCGCGATAGAGCCACCTTGTAGTCACGCTCTTTTTCATCAACCTTATTGAGGAAGATGACTTTCTGTTTTTCCCGGGGACGGATCGTAACAATACCGGTATCAGCATCCACCAGAGCCAGTGCACCATCGGGCACTGTAGTCAGCAGATCAGGAAACCCGGAGATGCACGGCAGACCCATTTCGCGGGCAAACAGAGCCGCATGAGAGCCGGTACTCCCGTATTCCAGAAGCACCGCTGACGCGGATCGGCCAGCGAGAAAAACAGTGTCAGATGGCAGTAAACGCGAGGTTGCGAGTACACAGCCAACCGGTATCTCGTCCAGCGGGTGA
>JARFQV010000330.1 GCA_029287615.1 Pseudomonadota bacterium
CCAGTTATTCACAGACCGGTTCACGATAGAGAGGCTCCACTCGGAAGATGTAATTGAAACCAGGCCCCGCTTCCGGGACAGGGGCCTGGACAGGCTGATCGAAAACGTCTTCCAGCTCAGGCGGAGGTAAACACCCGGGCTAGCCCGCATTTCTCACCAGTCGGCGCGGAGATCGCGAAGCAGATTTGTTTTCACAAGGGATTTTCTGACTGAGCGGAATACCCGCGTGTATTTCCGAGGGAAGAAAATCCCTTGTGGGAACAAAGATCAAGCGAGATCGTGTCGATCTGGTGAGAATTGCGGGCTAGTCCTGTTCCTTCGGTTCTTCCCGATTTTTGGTCATCGAATCGATAAACCGCTTGCGCATCTCTCTCCTGGTGAAAAAGCCCCCGATGGCATCGAAGGCGAAGGTCAGCAACAGTCCGCCGAGCAGTGAAAGAATCAGGTAATGCGAGTGCCAGATGTGAGCATAGGCAGGCCCCGGATAGCCCGCCTTTAACATATCGAAGGCCACCTGGAAGTTGGCCAGCATGTCATCCTTTTCAGGTTGATAATTCATGCGAAACGCCTGTGAACCCTTGTCCATCCAGAACCACAGGACCCAGCCACCGATGAACACAAAGACGGATTTCTTCAGCATAATTGCCCCGCAAGACAAGACGTCAGGGTAGATAGCTTGTTTTTACCCGATTTATCCGGAATGGGCAAAATCATGATCCGCGACACACGGAAAAACCGGGACAGGGAGATTGAAACAGCTAACAAAACCGCACTACATAGCGAATTGCTGCAGATTCAGGGATTCAACAGGGTTCTCGACCAGCCGTCTGCTGTCTTCCGGTAACTTATCCGCTCATGCAAGCGGTACCATCCGGACTTCCAGAATTCGATGTAGTCCGGTACCAGACAAAAACCCATCCAGTGATCCGGCCGTGGTACCGGTCCATCCTTAAATTTTTCCCGGTATCTTTCCACCTGGTCCAGTAGCGTTTGACGACTATCCAGGGGCTCCGACTGCCTGGAAGCCCAGGCACCGATCTGGCTGTCACGCGGGCGGGTTCTCCAGTAGGCGTTTGCATTTTCAGTACTGATCCGGGTGACATCGCCTTCCACGCGCACCTGTTTCATCAGGGTCTGCCAGAAAAAACACAGTGCGGCATGCGCATCGTGCTCCAGTTCACGACCCTTGCGGCTGCAGGAATTGGTAAAAAATACAAAACCGCTCTCATCCACGCTTTTAAGCAACATGGTCCGGGCGGATGGCCTCCCCCGTTCATCCACCGTCGCAAGCGTCATGGCAGTAGGCTCGCGCAATTCCGTCTTTTCCGCCTCCAGAAACTGCTGCCTGAATGTAAGTATGGCTTCCTGATAAAGATCCATATCATCTCCGTACTGTGCCGGCTCCCGTACGAATTCAGCCGCTTGCCCGTTACCGGTTATGATCACACAGGCGATGGATCGAACAAGTGATGCAGATCAATATACCGATAGCTTGATCCATATCAATGACTTGTCCAGAAAATCCGGTATAGATATGCAGCGGGGAATAATAATTTCTGTATTGACCCATCTTCCGCTTCAGCGTGGGGGTAAAACGGATAACAGGATGAAATCACCCAGAAAGGAAACAGGGACCTTCCCGCCGCCCATGGCACACTGCAATATATGCAACGAGTACATTCGCCTCGACCACTCCCACTCTTCCTGCGCCCGGACGCATAACTGTTACAACCCACCGGAAGAATGCCCGCTGGCACAATATTTTGTGAATCAGGGCCCTGAAGAGCAAGGCGTCAAGGATTGAATATCCGCACAGCGGGAATACAGCTCAGGGAATCGATGGCGCTCAACCATCCAGACCGGCCATCTCACCAAGCCGCTCGGTATCATGGATCCATACCTGTCTGCGCTGGACAGTAATCAGCTTTTGTTCCTGAAATCGGGCAAAGAGCCGGCTGACCGTCTCGATCGCCAGCCCAAGATAGTTCCCTATGTCCTGGCGGGTCATGGGCAGATTGATCTTTTCACCAGATCCGCCCCGCTGGCAGAAACGCTTGCAAAGGCTGATCAGGAAAGCCGCAAGTCGCTCTTCGGCGCGCTTTTTACCCAGCAGGAGCAGCAACTCGTGCTCCGCCGATATCTCCCGGCCAATGACCCGCAGTATCTCATGATGCAGCGCAACATGAGTGCAACACAGTTTTTCCAGCTCATCAATCGACAGCTCGCAAATCCGGGTGGTTTCAAGAGCCACGGCCTCACAATGATGCAAGTGGGTATCCAGGCCATCCAGCCCGAACAACTCTCCCGGCAGGTGGAAACCAAGTATCTGAACACCACCGTCCTCGGTCAGGCGAAATGATTTCATCGATCCGGAACGTACCGCATAGATCATGTTGCACCGATCACCAGGACGAAAAAGGGTCTCACCTGGCTGCAGGGTAACCTGCCGGCTGACTACCTTGCCAAGCTCCTCTACTTCTGCCTCGCTCAGACCACGCGGCAGACACAGCTCTGCCAGGCTGCATTCCTTGCAGGCCTGCAGCAGATGTCCGATGTTCAGCGTTTGCTTGGCGTGAGGCATTTACTACTCCCGGATACTTTCCCACATTTGAACAGCTTCAATTACTTATATCAAATCACTTAGTGGTTTGACCGGGTTTACGGGCGGTTTCTTCCTGGACATCAAAGATGTTATTATTCGGCTGCGGCGGACTCCTCTCCCGTCACACTCCGGTAACCTTCATGCAACAATAACTCGCTGTTTTTTTAATAACAACCGTATCGCTATCCCCCTCTTTGGCCAGCCGGCTACCACAAGGACGATGACACAGGCATCTTTATCCGCTGCCAGATTACTGGACAGATTCATCAATGCAGGAATGGAAACGCTGCTGACGGGCAGCAGCATCGGCCTGGAAAAGGAAAGCCTCCGTGTCTCTCCGGATGGCAGCATCGCGCAGACGCCTCACCCGGCCTCGCTGGGCTCTGCACTGCTACACCCCTATATCACCACGGACTACTCGGAAGCACAGCTGGAGTTCATCACACCTCCGTTCGACCGACTGCAGGATGCACTGGCCTGTTTGCGGGATGTGCAGCAGTTTGTCTATTCAAGACTCGAGGACGAATTACTCTGGGCCACCAGTATGCCCTGCGTAGTAGCCGGCGGGGACAGCATCCCGGTCGCCCGCTATGGAAAATCCAATGCCGGGATAATGAAGATGATCTACCGCAAGGGTCTGGGACATCGCTACGGCAGAGTCATGCAGGTGATATCCGGCGCCCACTTCAATTATTCTTTTTCCGACGATCTGTGGCCCGCTCTCCAGGAACTCAGGCAAGACAGGCACGCTTCAAAGGATTTCATCACAGCGAATTATTTCCGCATCCTTCGCAACCTGCTGCGTTTCGGCTGGCTGATCCCCTATCTGTTCGGGGCATCACCGGCAGTATGTAAATCATTCCTTGCCGGCAAGCCGACCAGGATGCAGGAATTCGACTCATCGACCTATTACGAACCCTATGCCACTTCCCTGCGCATGGGTGATATCGGCTATCAGAACAGTCGTGAAGATGCTGCCGGTATCAAGGCATGTTATGACAGTCTGGACGGATACATAAAGAGCCTTGCCTGCGCCATTGAAACCCCCTGTCCCAGCTATGAAAAAATAGGGGTCATCGTGGATGGTGAATACCGCCAGCTCAATGCGAATATTCTGCAAATCGAGAACGAGTATTACAGCTCGGTACGTCCAAAGCAGGTACCGGACCGTAATGAAAAACCGATTCGCGCCCTGCAACAGAGGGGGGTTCGCTATATAGAATTGCGCTCACTGGACATCAACGCCTACGACCCTCTGGGCATCAATGAAGATCAGTGCCGGTTTCTGGAAATATTGATGACATTCAGCCTGTTCGAGAATTCACCTCCACAAAGCGAACTGGAACGCAGGGAAATAGATTTCAACCTGGCCGCGGTTGCCCACCAGGGCCGCAATCCGGCCCTGCATCTGCAACGCCAGGGTAAAACGGTACCGCTCAGGTTATGGGCTACGGAATTGTGCGAGGCAATGCAGGACTATGCCGGGTTACTGGACTCGGTGCATGGAGGAGAAGCCTACAGGCAGGCGCTTGCAGCCCAGTGCATGACCGTTCGTGACCCGGAACTCACGCCCTCGGCGCGCATGCTCACGGAGATGCGCGAATGCGGTGAGGGTTTCTACGATTTCGCCTCTCGCATGTCACACAAGCACGAGCGATATTTCCGCACCCTGCCGGTAGACAGGGAAAAGGAGCAGTTTTTCAGTAACGCAGTGGAAACCTCGCTGCGTGAGCAAAGGGAACTGGAGGAATCAGACGACCTCTCTTTCGAAGACTATCTGTGCCGTTATTTTGACGAATCACTCTGATAACGGATATCTTCAGCCCGGGATGACTCTCTCAAAGGCGTCTTTCGATATTGATGGTCAGGGTCTTGCGCATACTGCTGGATCCGGTTCCGGTCATGGGCCGGACGGAATGCCAGGAATTGAATGTCCTGATAAAGATAACTGCCTGATTTGGCGTGAACTCATAGGTATCCAGGACCTCCATATCCTCGAACTCCCTCTGCTCATTCAGCTCGTTGAAGACCCTGGTGATATCCCGTGGCCGATTGACATCGGTACCGCCACCGAAGGCGGGACTCCACTCGCCGTCACGTAACATGGAAATCACCAGGGTGACGATCTTTGCCGGTGAATCCGTATGCGGCTTGATATGCCCTTCATCGGCGGGCAGCATCGAGAATTCAAAACGTGCCCGCAACCTCGCAGACCGTGGACTGATGACGCCACCCGCGATGTCCTTTACCAGCCGGCCAAGCCTTTGACGGGCTGGCTGTGTCAAATCATATCCCAGATCTATGTTCCGGGCCTTCAGTGCCGTCAGGACATCGATAATAAAATCATCGCTCTTGATCCAGCCATGAAAGTCCTTCCAGACTGGATTGGTCTGGATTACCGCATCGTAGTCTGCTTTGTTGAAACGCTCGGAGAGGGTGTATTTCTTTCCAAGCTTCGGCATGAAACGGAACCGTTCAATCGGCGGGTAATTGTCGACCAGTTCATTGTACAGACCATCATCCATGACCGGCCTGGCAAGTCCGATGGGAAACGGTTCATACCTGAATTCCAGGTGGTCATAGAAAAAATACTTCATGGCTTTTCAACCTGATGGCACGGAGATCCGCAGAAGCCGGTCTGCGATCGAGCGAGGGCCGGACCAGCCTGGCAAGACCGCTGCACTGCCCGTCACGGTGCCTTTCTGAAGACAACCTGTCGCCAGTTATCACGGCGCCGGCGCCCCAGGTCGCGGTCTTCCTCGATACTGAACCCGCCTGAATCGCGAACTCTGGCGATAAATTCGTCGGTATTGCGCCAGTGGGTTGCTTCGTACTCTCCCGGGGTAAAACCTTCTTCATATCCAAGCAGAAGGTCGGTAATAAACACCCCCCCCGGCCTGAGCAGCCGATTCACCTCGCTGATTACCTTTTCCAGATCGAAAACGTGATCCATTACATTGGTGTAGATGGCATCAATGGATCCATCGGGAAAAACGATGGCATGAAAATCTCCCGGCAGTACATACTGGTTGTCATGGCCAGGATTCAGATCGATACCCAACGCAAAATAATTGAGCGCATGCAGGGACCTGACCTCGGTACCCAGGCGGGCCCCCAGACAAAGTACCGAACGCGCGCCCGATAGAGACTTGCAACCCTGAAACCGATCCTTGAAATCGGCGAAGTCCTCTTCCTCGGTCTCCTTCAGTCGGTGGATGATCTTGTCCAGTTTTTCACCCTGATGACTGATATATTCATCATAGGAAGCATATTGGCGCTTGACGATATCCCCGCTTTCCTGCCAGCGATCGGACTTGAATTTCTCTTCCCGCTGTCGATCCTTGGCAGCCCTTTTTCTCTCGCGCGCAGCCGGGCCAACACCATACCTCAAAATATTCGATATGCGCCTCACGATATGTTCTATGCTTGCCACGATGCCTGTCCCGCCAGTATCCAGTAATTGATTCGATGCAATCCGGCAGTCAACCGGACATTGCTTCTCCAACCGTATTCGGCCCGCTCATGCCCGTATTCTCGCATAGATCGAACGACCAATACGATCTCTTCGGTTCCCCTAGGCCTGTAAATCAACCAGCCAGCACAAATGCGGCGCCCGACAGATAAAAACCGGCCGGATAACGCCACATGCGAGGCTGCCGCTTCATGATTTCCAGCAATGAGGACAGGCAGATTCCCATCACCATATACAAGGGTACGACCTGGATGGAGGTGAAATGCCGCATATCGTCCGGAAGATAATAGAAATAGAATGTCCCGTAGAGGAGCAGGAAAAAACCATTGGCGAGTATCTCCAGTACTGGTCCGTCCAGGCCGGACAGGATGCCCTTGTACCAGTGCCGACCGAAATGTATTCGTCGAGACCGCAGCACCTCCGATAACAGGTACCAGTAATAGCCGTAAATCGGCCAGATCATGACATTCAGCGCGGAGGTATAGCCATCATGTATGGGCCACACCCGGTACTGCCACAACGGCGTGCCAAAGAGGTGATAATACAGCTTACCCAGCGCCACCTCGCTCACAACGGCAACCAGAAAGGATGCCGCCATGATGAGCAGTAGTTCATACCAGTCTATGGTCAGAAACCGGCGCACGGCCAGTGAACCGAGCACATAGAAGAAAAAGACGCCGAACAGTGCCCCGCTCAAGCCTTGCAGCAGCATAAATCCCATGTTGTTACCCGGATAACGGCATCAGATATGCGATACCAGCCGCGCCTCGGGCACACGCTCCTGGATTGCGCAGGCGATCTCGAATCGCAGGCCGGTTATCGCCTTGGTCGAGACCCACAGAAGACTGAGCTTCTGGTTGAACTCCGCGAAAACCACCCTGTCACCGAACCGGGTCAGTACCAGCTGCACATCGGCGATTACATCGCGAACCAGTGACTCTGGCTTGTCCTTGAGACCCGGAAACAACATCATGAAATCACTAAGCGCCTTGCCGTTCTCATCATGACTGGGCGCCCTGCTGCGCAATGGTTCCGCGGCATCCAGGAAGGGGCACAGTGTGATTTTTGGCAAATTCATACTGATTTGACAATGAGATCCCGTATGTGTGTTGCCAGGCAGGCGCGTACCCCGGGAAAGAGAAACGGTATCTATGCAACCAGTCCGTCACGCACCCGCTGCAGGCGTCCACGCACATCAGCCGCCAGTTCACGGATATCCGGACTCCCGACGAGGCTGAGTACTGCCTCGGGATCCATGAAGGCTACCGTGACCGATCCATCATCTTCCTCACGCACCACCACATTACAGGGAAGCAGCAGACCGATATCGGGTTCCGCATCCAGCGCCCGGCTGGCCAGTGAGGGATTACAGGCCCCCAGTATGCGGTAGGGCCTTCTGTCGATATCGAGCTTCGACTTGAGTGTCGCCGCAACATCGATCTCCGTCAGCACCCCGAACCCTTCCTTTTTCAACTCCTCCGTTACCTTGTCGGCGACATCATCCATGCCACCCGGAACGGTTACGCTGAAGCCATACATAATCGGTTCTCCTCCCTGCCGGTGAACTGCACCTGAATCTTCTTTACCCTGACAGACATATTATCAACTGCCCGCTCGACATACC
>JARFQV010000014.1 GCA_029287615.1 Pseudomonadota bacterium
GAGGCCGATATGGGGGGCGGTACCTTCCTGAGATATACCCTCTGGACGAACCTGCAGCTGCAGATACGGGTTGTTCGCGAGATGATCGCGACGGCACTCTACAAGTGGAGAGGGTGGATCTAGCCCGACTTTCTCAGCGCGGGACGAGCCGCCGCTATGCCCTGCGCAGGAGGGCAAACCAGCGGGCCAGATTCAGCAGACTGGCAAGGGAACCGGCCAGGTAGGTAAAGGCGGCCGCACGCAGTACGCGGCGAACGGCAGGTTCATCGCCGGAATCGACATAGTTTCCCTGCTTCAGGATGGGTAGTGCCTTGCCAAAGCTTGCATCGAACTCTACCGGTAAGGTCACCAGATGGACCAGCGCGGCACTGCCCATACTGGCCATGCCGATAATGGCCATAATAATACCTGCCGCCGGTACGCGGGTGACTGCCAGCACAAGCGGCAACAGGAACATGGCACCGGCGCCGAGCTGCTGGGTAGTCGCCGCCAGCTTCACCAGCCGGGTACGCAGTGCAAGTTTCTTCTCATTACGATGATGCTGTATGGCATGGCCCACCTCATGCGCCGCTACGGCAACGGCGGTCAGCGAGTGATGGTTGTAGTTGTCCGGGCCCAGGCATACGACGCGCCGCTCCGGATCATAGTGATCGCCTCCCTTTTTACCCGCCTCCACTTCTACATCCGGCATCCCGAACCGGTCCAGCAGATGCCGGGCGAGCTCCCCGCCGCTCCCCGGGATACGTTGCAGTTCAGCGGAATAGCGGCGGAAATTGTAATTCGCCCACCACTGCGGCCCGAAGACCAGCAACAGTACGATGAGCAGAACGATGGCAATCGTCATATCTTTTCACGGCCGTTCAGAGACGGTACACCGGTAGACAAGGTACCAGAAAATCACATGGTTTCCTGACAGGCGGCCTGGCACCTGATTACTAACCGGCCTGATCAATCCGGCTCTCCGGTTGCAAGCCTTGACTCAAGCCGTTCCAGCCGCCCCCTGAGCTGCGAGACTTCCCGGCGAAGCTCACTGATCGATGCCGCTATTTCATGCATACCCTCATCCTCAGAAATCGCGACATCCGCGGGACCGCTCGATGGGTGATCCTCTGTCCGCACCTCCCCGCTGAACAGATGCGCGTAACGTGACTCCCGTTTTCCCGCCTCACGGGGAAGCATGGCGACAAACGGGCCATCATCACGCTCCATTAATCGCCGGAGGACCGCCTCGACCTCATGCACATCGGTGAACCTGCACAAACGGTTGGTTCGTGTACGTAATTCGCCGGGCGTCTGCGGGCCACGCAGCAAAAGCACGCAAACGATACCCAGCTCCTGTTCCGTAAACTTCAGGGGGCCAAACTCGGTATTGCAAAACCGGTGTTTGTATTTGGGAACGCGGCTACTGTACCCGGCCTTCTCACTGACCAGATACTTCCGCTCGAGGCTGTCAAGCGTCTGTTGCACCGTTTCCTCATCCAGATTCAGGACCGGCTCACGATTGGTTTTCTGGTTACATCCATTGGTGAGCGCATTGAGCGAGAGGGGGTACTGCTCGGGTGTGGTGATTTCCTTCTCGATCATGGTGCCGATAACACGGGCTTCATGAAGGGTGAGATCAATGTCCATTCGGTGCTTCCCTGTGATGACCAGATTGATTGAAAAAGCGCTTCAGCCCGGATCCCGGGTTGTCCGCAATGACGCGGAATCGGTTCCATAACCATGCCGTATGATTTCCGTACAGTATATTCACTATGCGCGGCACACGACACACAGCTTTGTAGTCGGAAGCTCATCCCTGGCTCCCCCGGCCCTACGCACAGCGTGCCGCGTTAACCAGGTGTAAACCGATCGGCTGCTCTGTCAATAACAATCCCCACTGTTCAGTCGTATTTATCATCAAATTCCATGCCTTGTTTGGGGCTAAATCCAGGGGCATTGTGACACACACAATAGATGGTAGGATGTCGCTACCTCAAGGCGGATAAATTATCCGACCAGTCGGGGAAAATTCGATGAAGACGCGAAAACCGCTTGATATCCTGCTGATCAAGCCATCTCACTACGATGATGACGGCTACGTCATTCGGTGGTGGCGTTCCTCGATCCCCGCCAACAGCCTGGCCACGGTGTATGGCATCGTCATGGACTGCGCTGCGCGCAATGCGCTGGGTGAGGCCTACGATATCAGGGTCAAGGCACTGGACGAGACGAACACCCGGGTACGTACGAAACAGCTGATAAACGATCTCAGGCAGAACGGCGGCAAGGCGATGCTGGGGCTGGTTGGCGTCCAGTCGAATCAGTTTCCCCGCGCACTGGACATCGCAAAACCTTTCCGCGAGGCCGGTATACCGGTCGTCATCGGCGGCTTTCACGTCAGCGGCTGCCTCGCCATGCTGCCTGACCTGCCTGACGACTTGCAGGAAGCCCTGGACCTGGGCATCACCCTGTTTGCGGGTGAACTGGAGGGACGGCTGGATGCACTGCTGGAAGACCTGGTGTCCGATCGATTACAACCTGTTTACGACTATCTGCAGGAGCTTCCCGATATCGCAGGCGCACCGCCCCCCTTTCTGCCGGAAGGCCACGTTCGCCTGACCATGGGCAAGCGCAGCAGTTTTGACGCCGGCCGCGGCTGCCCCTATCTGTGCAGTTTCTGCACCATCATCAACGTCCAGGGACGCCGGTCGCGTTATCGCACGTCCGAAGACGTCAGGCGTCTTGTACAAGCCAACGCCCGGCAGGGCGTCGCCAACTTCTTTATCTCCGACGATAACTTTGCGCGCAACCTCAACTGGGAGGAGATCTTCGATCAGCTCATCCAGTTACGGGAGTCCGGCACCAGTGTCTCGCTGGTGATTCAGGTCGACACCCAGGCGCACCGCATCCCGCGCTTCATCGAGAAGGCGGCAAGGGCCGGTGTGACGCGGGCATTTATCGGCATGGAGAATATCAATCCCGATTCACTGGTCTCTGCCCGCAAGGGGCAGAACAGGATCACCGACTACCGGCGCATGCTGCAGGCCTGGCACAATGTCGGCGTGCTGACCTACGCGGGCTATATCCTCGGTTTCCCGCAAGACACTCCCGAGACGATCCGTCGCGATATCGAGATCATCAAACGGGAATTGCCGGTGGATATTATCGAGTTTTTTATTCTCACGCCGCTGCCGGGGTCAAAGGATCATCAGGAGCTGGTGTCCGCCAGGTACTCACTCGACACGGATATGAACAACTTCGATTTACAGCATGTCACCAGAGAGCACCCGAAGATGTCCAGGGCCGAGTGGCAGGCTATCTATCGGCAAGCCTGGGACCTCTACTACACGCCGGAACACATCGCCACGGTGCTGCGCCGTTGTCGCGTCTGGGGTTATGACCCGCAGAATATGCTGGCCAAACTGTTCGCGTTTTACGCACCGATCGTCTTCGAAAGGATGCACCCCCTGGAAGGCGGACTCATCCGCCGCAAGAGCCGGGGCGAGCGACGTCCCGGGTTGCCCGTGGAGAATGCAGTCAGCTTCTACCCCAGACTCGCCTGGGAGTATGTCTCCAAGTATGCCGGGGTCTACCGGATGCTGCGCCGCTATAAACGCATTTTGAAAGAAGTGGAAAGGGATGAAAATCCCCTGGCCTATAGCGATGCCGCCATGGCACCGGTAACAGCCGACGAAACAGAACACCTCGAACTCTATACTGCCACGGCCTCTGCAAAGGCCTTCGTGGATAAGCTGAACGCAAAGACTGCCCGGCGAGAGAAACACAAGGAGACCGGTACTACACCGGGATAGACGGCTTAGGTGTGTTTGTGGTCATAACAATGCCTAACGATGCACAAGTGATCCCCACAAAATCCCGGAAGGATTTCTTCCTTTCACCTGGCATGCCAAGAGGTATTTGAATCCGGATCACAAGGTGTCAGCGCACATCATTCCCTGACATAAGCAGTAAATGTGCTCCGACGCGCTTTTTCCATACCATTATTGCCATTGTAGACAATAGGTTAGATAATCACCGCCAATCAGTCATTCATGCGGCATGGCAACACCTTGCAAAGCACCTGCATATTCATCGTCGATGACGAACTCTCCATAGCCCAGGCGGTGCAATTTGCGCTTGAGGCCGAGGGCTTTACAGCGGAGCATTTCCCGAGTGGCGGTGCCTGCCTGGATGCGCTGAGTACCAACACCCCGTCGCTGATTCTGCTGGATGTCGGTCTGACCGACGGCAGCGGGTTCGAGTTCTTCCGTCGCATCCGTCAAATCTCCGAAACCCCGGTGATCTACATGACGGCGCGCGATGCCGAGATTGACAGGGTTGCGGGCCTGGAGATGGGCGCAGATGACTATATCGTCAAGCCCTTCAGCCTGCGCGAACTGGTGGCGCGCGTGCGGGTGGTGTTGCGGCGGTTCGAAACCGCAAGCGTTGCGAATGCGGACACATCGGATATTTTCCGTATCGACAGCGTGCGCCGACGGATCCACTACCACGCCCAGCCACTTGACCTCACACTGCATGAGTACCGTTTGCTGGAAGCATTGCTTAGCCATCCGGAACGCGTCTTCACCCGCGGCCAGTTGCTGGAACGCGGCTGGGATGATCCCGACCACCGGCTGGAACGCACAATCGACAGCCATATCAAAAGTCTGCGCAACAAGCTGCGCCAGGTAAAGCCGGATGCGGATCCGATCTGCACCCATCGTGGTGTCGGCTACTCGCTGATTCCGGGCGCGTGAATATCCGTACCCGTATTTTCTTTGTATTCGCGACGGCGATCATCGCCGGTTTTTCCTTGCTGGCCTACTGGATCAGCAGCGATGTCGGTGACCGCTACAGTGAATCCTTCGAGGAAGTTATGGTGGATACGGCCAACCTGCTGGCGGAAATCATCACCACCGACATGAACGAGGGCGCAACGGCCCTGGGGCAACTGGGTGATGCCTTCGAGCGGCTGCAGTTGCGCCGCTTTTCGGCGCAGATTTACGAGCTGGAAAAAACCCATGTCGATATCCGCGTGTACGTGACTGATGACAAGGGCATCGTATTGTTCGACTCGGATGCGGACAAAGCCGTGGGCGAGGACTATTCAGCCTGGCGCGATGTCCACCTTACGCTCGCGGGCGAGTATGGCGCCCGCGCCACACGTGTAACCGATGAACACCCCGCTGGCGAATCCGGGGAAGAACTGACGGTGGCCTATGTGGCCGCGCCGATCTACAGACAGGGCGAGATTATCGGCGTGGTCACGCTGGCCAAACCCAAGAGCAACATCGACCGCTTTGTGGCCAAGGCCAAAACCAACCTGATGCTGGCGGTGCTGATATCCGTCGGCCTGGTGCTGTTACTTGGCTACATGCTGTATATCTGGGTCAGCCGCCCCTTGCAGACCCTGGTGGATTACGCCAACCGTATCGGCCGTGGCGAACGCATCCGCCTGCCGCAACTGGGTGACAACGAAATCGGCAAGGTCGGCGAAGCCATGGACAGTATGCGCCAGGCGCTGGAAGACAAGCAGTATGTCGAACGCTATGTACAGTCGCTGACCCACGAAATGAAAAGCCCCCTGACGGCCATCCATGCGGCCGCCGAACTGCTGGGCCGGGACTTGCCGCAGGACAGACGCGAGCAGTTTGCCGACACCATCGTGAAGGAAACGGAACGGCTGAATGCGTTCGCCAGCCGCCTGCTGCAGCTGGCAACCGTGGAGAAACGCCGCGATATCGAAAAGTGTGAGTCGTTCGCGCTCGCGCCGCTGTTGGAGGATGTCATCGAGGCGCATGCCCTGGAATGCGAATCATGCGAGCTGAAGGTCACGCTCAACAAGCGGGAATGCCCGGCGATCCAGGGCGACCGGTTTCTGATCCGCCAGGCCATCGACAATCTGTATCGCAATGCGATGGATTTTTCCCCGCGGGGCGGTGAAATCAGGGTGGATATTTTTCCCGAGGATATCCACACCGTCGTCGACATCAGCGATGAAGGCCCCGGGATCCCGGATTATGTGGGCGAACGGGTGTTCGAACGCTTCTTCTCCCTGCCGCGCCCCGACACCGGACAGAAAAGCACCGGACTGGGCCTCAATTTCGCCCGCGAGGTGGCTGAGCTGCACAATGGTTCGCTGACACTCGACAACCGGAATCCCGGCGCCCGGGCCCGTATGAAACTGCCTCACACAATCTCCACATAATCTCCATCCAGGCTCCGCAGTAACTCCCCACAGCCCGTGCATACTGAATCCGTCATCCAGCACGACGGAGATCAACAATGCGTATGCCAATGAAAAATAGACAGTATTTACTTTCCGCCCTGATCGCCCTGGCGTTCTTATTCCATTTAGAACCGGCCGGCGCCACTGCCACAGAGAGTGAAGCGCCTGCCCCCCTGTCACCGTACTTTTTTGTCGAGGGTGCGGACTCCGCAACCGACCGCCTGCCGCTGAAGAAGACCAGCGCGGATGTCAGGCTCAACGGTTTCCTCGCCAGCGTGGAACTCACGCAGGTCTACCGCAATGAAGGCAACCAACCGATCAATGCCACCTATATCTTCCCGGGCTCGACCCGTGCTGCCGTCAACGGCATGGTGATGACCATCGGCAAGCGCCGGATTGTGGCGAACATCAAGGAGAAGGAAGCGGCCAGACAGACCTTCAACGCCGCCAAAAAAGCCGGCAAGTCGGCTTCCCTGCTGTCGCAGAAACGCCCCAATGTCTTCTCCATGGAAGTGGCCAACATCATGCCGGGTGATGAGGTCA
>JARFQV010000046.1 GCA_029287615.1 Pseudomonadota bacterium
CTGCCGATGAGCAACAGGATCAGCAATGGCTCACCGGATGCTGACAGCCCGGTTGTGCAGCCACCTCCCCCGCCACCTCCGCCACCATCATTCGGCGGAATAATGCCGGGTGTTTCCCCGGAGGTGTCAGCAGCAGCTTGCACGGCAGCCCGTGCATCGACAATACCGCTGCCGCAGAGATCCGGATTACAGCTTGTATCCGTGAAATCCCGGCTGGTGTCCTGGAGTATTTCCTCGATCTGGTGAGGAGCCAGTTGATCGTTGACCGACAGCATCAGCGAGGCGATACCGCTTACATGTGCGGCCGCGGCGCTGGTGCCAATGATCAATCCGAATATATCTCCCGCGGGGTCTGTGGTGCCGGAGTTGAGAATCGTCAATATGCCATCCTGAAAATCCCCGCCCGGTGCACTGAGATCGACAACGGATCCGGTATTGGTATAGCTTGCACGACTGCCACTGCGGGTTGTGGCGGCTACCGTGATGACATTATCGCAATTAGCGGGGGTGGAATTCAGTGCGCTACCACCATTGTTGCCTGCGGCAACAATCACAACCGCTCCCAGAGAGACGATCTGGTTGATCGCCTCCTGTTCTGCCGCCGAACAGGGGCCCCGGCCACCGAAGCTCAGGTTAATCACGTTGGCAGGGTTCTCATTCCCCGGGACACCCGGCACTTGCAGTCCCGCCGACCAGCGCATGGCATCGATAATATCCGAGGTATAGCCACCACATTTTCCGAGTGCACGCGCCATCAACAACCGCGATCGATGATTGATACCGGCGACACCGGCATTATTATCCGCTGTTGAAACCATGATTCCGGCAACCCGTAACCCGTGCCAGGAACTGTCCTCGGGTGGAGAGTTCGGTCCGCACTCCCCGGCCGCAACGGCATCTCCCGGATCGCTTGGATCCGGGTCCCGGCCGTCGCCGTCATTGGCAATATCGGGATCACTGATAAAATCGTAACCGGGTGCGATACGGGCTGGATCGAGATCATCATGAGTCTGAATGCCGGTATCAACCTGGGCGATGAGGACGGATGCCGAGCCTCGTTCCTGATCCCAGGCATCCTGAACTCTGGCACCCCCCGCATCTTCAAAGAGGCTCCATTGTGAATCGTAGAGGGTATCATTTGGTACAAGCAGGGGGCGCTTGATCCGGTCGGTAACGGCATAGATGACATCCAGGTCGGTCTCGATCTCACGGGCCAGGGAATCCACCTCTTCATCCGGTAACCATCCCGGCAGTTGCATCACCCAGCACGCCGGGGTAATCGTACGCAGGGGGAGTAACTCCATTCCGGTGCGGGTCCTGATCTGCTCCACCCTTGCGGCATTCATGATCTGAACCGGTTCCTCTCCCGGACCGGTTCTGAATTTGATGATCAGCCGGTTGGTACTGCCCTGCCCGTCCGCCAGAGCCGCCATGCCGTGCATGGCGATGGTGATCAGCAGCGCAAACCGCATCCCGGTATACAGAAGAGTTGTGAGGTATCTGGTCAGCATTTTGTGAAGATTGCAAAATCCGTATTATAAACAGGGCAGACAGGTGCAGATCCGGTTAGTTCCGGGAATACGATCGACCATGCTCACACGACCCTACCACATCCGAGTCCCAGGCCTTTTGTTGCTTCTGTTGGCCATTGCCACCGTCGCCTGCACCACACCACAGTATCAGGATCAGGCAGGGGAAAGACATAAACCCGTCCTGACCAGGGATTATGCTGTCATGGAAGACGGATACCGACTACCGCTGGCAAGCTGGCTGCCGGATGACAGGGTAGAGGCAGTGGTTCTCGCACTGCATGGATTCAATGACTATAAAAATGCCTTTAGCGATGTTGGCAAATACCTGTCCTGTCATGGTATCGCTACCTATGCCTATGATCAACGCGGATTTGGCGGTACTGTGCAGGCCGGTGTCTGGCCGGGATCCGGGCGCCTGCGGCAGGATGGCCTGGCCATGACCAGGCTGTTACGCAAGCGATATCCGGATATCCCCTTGTATCTGGTCGGCGAGAGCATGGGAGGTGCGGTTGTGATTCGCATGATGACCGGTACGCCCCCGCCTCCGGCCGACGGTGTCATACTGCTTGCTCCCGCCGTGTGGGGGCGGGATACGATGAACCCCTTCTACAGGGGGGCGCTTTGGATTGCTGCGCATACCTTTCCCGCCAAGACGGCCACTGGCAAGGGTCTGGATATCAAACCATCGGATAATATCGAGATGTTGCGGGCGCTCGGCCAGGACCCGCTGGTCATCAAGGAAACCCGCTTCGATGCCCTCTATGGCCTGACCAATCTTATGGGTGAGGCACTGGAGGGAGTGCCTCAACTGGGTAGCCGAACCCTGATACTCTATGGCGAAAGGGACGAGATAATACCAGACAAGGCAACCTGCAGGATGCTCGCCTACCTGCCGGAACAGGCACCCGGTGTTCAGCGAGCCGTTATCTATCCGGATGGCTACCACATGCTGACGCGTGATCTGCAGGCACCGGTCGTGCTGGCGGATATCAATGCCTGGATCGTGTCTCCCGACAGCGAGATACCTTCCGGTTACGAGATATCCCTGGAATCATCGTCCGGGCCCGTGTTCTGTCAATAAACGCTGTTCACGCCTGTGGCGAATCGCGGTTTGCTGCGATGATGGCCTGCGGGCTTGCCGACTGATCTCCCGAAAACGGGACAGCCTCGTCCCAATTGACTCTGCTGCTATAACGATATTATCGTAACAGTATGAGCAAGGGCCACCAGACCTCTTTCGAGGTCTACATCAGGGAACAGCTATTCTGGCAATATTCCTTTGACAAGGATGAAATACGGATAGGTCGTGTCAATGACTGCGATATTATCCTGCCGGTGAAATCCGTTTCACGGCTACATGCGCTGGTGGAAAGGAACGGCGATAGCTACAGCCTGACGGACAAGAGTACAAACGGAACCTTCGTGGAGGGAGAACGGATCGATAAAGTACCCCTGAACGATGGCGACCGGTTCCAGATCGAGCATTACTTCATCGTATTCAGCAAGCGTTGATTTCATCACTGCCCCCGCTGGCTACCGCTCCATCCGGAGGGCATTGCAAGCAAATGCCTGGCGATCCCGGGCAGTGATACCGTTTTATTCCGGGCGCATGTGGGGAAAGAGCAGGACGTCCCTTATCGATGGCGAATCGGTGAACAGCATGACCAGCCGGTCGATTCCGATTCCTTCGCCTGCCGTGGGTGGCATTCCGTGCTCGAGCGCGCAGATGTAGTCCTCGTCATAGTGCATGGCCTCCAGATCACCTGCCGCCTTTTCCTCTACCTGTTTCCTGAATCGCTCCGCCTGGTCCTCGGCGTCATTGAGTTCCGAAAAGCCGTTCGCAATCTCGCGACCACCGACAAAAAACTCGAAGCGGTCGGTGACAAACGGGTCCTCATCATTGCGGCGGGCCAGAGGGGATACCTCGGTTGGATAAGCGGTGATGAAGGTCGGATCTTCCAGCCGGTGTTCGACGGTCTTTTCGAATATCTCGATCTGGATCTTGCCCAGACCATAGGTATCCTTGATCGGTATGCCCAGTGCTTCCGCTGACTTTTTCGCACTGTCCAGGTGGTCAATATCCTCTGCCCCGATTTCAGGATTGAATTGCAGGATGGATTCGCGCACTGTCATCCGGGCAAAGGATTTCCCGAAGTCAAACGCCTGTCCCTGGTAAGGAATCATGGCTGAACCGAACAACTCCATCGCGAGTCCCCGCAGCAGTTCCTCGGTCAGATCCATCAGGTCATTGTGGTCCGCATAGGCCTGGTAGAACTCGAGCATGGTAAACTCGGGGTTGTGACGGGTGGAAAGACCCTCGTTCCTGAAGTTGCGGTTGATCTCGTAGACCCGCTCATAGCCGCCCACGACCAGACGCTTTAGATAGAGTTCCGGTGCGATACGCAGGAACAGGTCCATGTCCAGGGCATTATGATAGGTCTTGAAGGGTCGTGCGGCGGCCCCGCCCGGGATGACCTGCATCATGGGTGTCTCGACTTCCATGTATCCGCGTTTGTTGAGAAACTCGCGGATCGACTGGATGATCCGGCTGCGGGTCCGGAAGGTCTTGCGGGCAACCTCGTTCATGATCAGGTCGATGTAACGTTGCCGGTAGCGGGTCTCCTGGTCGGCGAGACCGTGAAACTTTTCCGGCAGGGGGCGCAACGACTTGGTCAGGATGCGCAGCGAATCGGCCTTCACCGAGAGTTCGCCGGTCCGGGTCCTGAACAGGACTCCCTCGGCACCGATGATGTCGCCGATATCCCAGCCCTTGAATGACTGGTAGACCCCCTCTGGGAGGTTGTCCCGCTGCAGGAACAGCTGAATACGGTCGGACATATCCTGCAGTTGCACGAAACTCGCCTTGCCCATCACACGCTTGGCCATCATGCGGCCGGCGACCTTGACACGAACCGGTTCGGTCTCCAGGAAATCGTTGTCCTTCTCGCCGTACTCCGCATGCAGTTCGCCGGCCATTACATTGCGCCGGAAGTCATTCGGGAATGCCCCGCCCTCCTCGCGCAGGCTCGTCAGCTTGGCGCGCCGCTGGGCGATCAGTGCGTGTTCATCCTGGTCTGTCATGATTTCTATGTCCTAAAGACCGCTCTTCAGGCTGGCCTCGATAAATCCGTCCAGGTCACCATCTAGTACCGCCTGGGTGTTTCCGACTTCCACGCCTGTGCGCAGGTCCTTGATTCGCGACTGGTCAAGCACATAGGAACGAATCTGGCTGCCCCAGCCAATATCGGATTTTGTATCCTCGACCGCCTGCTGCTCATCACGCCGTTTCTGGATCTCCAGCTCATAGAGCTTGGACTTGAGTTGCTTCATCGCAGTGGCCCGGTTTTTGTGCTGGGAACGGTCATTCTGACATTGTACGACGATGCCGCTGGGCTGATGTGTGATTCGAACCGCCGATTCCGTGCGGTTTACGTGCTGACCACCCGCGCCGCTTGCCCGGTAGACGTCGATTCGCAGATCGGCCGGATTGATATCGATGTCGATGTCATCATCGATCTCGGGTGAGACAAAGATAGCGGCGAACGAGGTGTGGCGGCGATTGCCGGAATCAAAGGGCGATTTGCGAACCAGGCGGTGCACGCCGGTCTCGGTACGCAGCCAGCCATAGGCGTAGGCCCCCTCCACCTTGATGGTGGCGCTCTTGATCCCCGCAACTTCCCCGGCTGAGGCCTCTATGATCTCGGTCTTGAAGCCGTGCCGCTCCCCCCAGCGCAGGTACATGCGCAGCAGCATCTCTGCCCAGTCCTGGGCCTCGGTTCCGCCCGAACCGGCCTGGATGTCCAGAAAGGCGTTGGATTCATCCATGGATCCGGAAAACATGCGCCGAAACTCCAGCATGGCGACATCCTGCTCGAGTGATTCCAGATCATCTGCCACGGCCTCGGCGGTTTCCTCATCGTCCTCCTCGGCCGCTACATTGATCAGTTCATCGGCATCCTGCAGCGCCTGCGTCATGCGGTCGAGGGTCAGCACGATCTCCTCCAGCCGGGCGCGTTCGCGTCCCAGCTCCTGGGCGCGTTCCGGCTGGTCCCAGATCGCGGGATCCTCGAGTTCGCGGGAGACTTCCGTCAGGCGTTCGCGCTTGCTGTCGAGGTCAAAGATACCCCCTAAGGGACTCGGAACGTCCCAGGAGGTCCTGGATCTGTGCAAGTATGGGATTGGTGTCCAGCATGTTTCAGGCATCCTGCTTGGTTTCAAAACAGCGGGTAATGATACAGCAATTCAGCCGGCAGTTTCCGCCCCGGCGCAATTCGCGGGCTAGCCCGGATTTCTCGCCGCGGGGCGAGATGATCGCGCAGAGATCTGGATTCACAAGATATTTTCCGAGGACGCGGAATACGGGCTGTATTTCCGACCGAGGAAAATGTCTTGTGGATTCAAAGATCAAGTGAGGGCTCGTCATCGTGGTGAGAAATCCGGGCTAGAGCGCATCGTAGTGCTCGATGATCAGTTGCGGGCTCTGTATACCACGGTACTCATTGACATCCAGCCGGTAGGCAAGCCTCAGTCGCCTGCAGGAATCCGGTGGCGGTTCCGCGTTGAAGGCGATGCCATCGATACTGGATCCACCGTCGAGGGGGCGGAGCGTCAACTTGACATGGCGCCCGCCGACCACCCGGTGCTGAATGAGCCTGAATTCGCCATCGAAGAGCGGTTCCGGAAATCCCTGCCCCCAGGGACCGGCATTGCGCAGCAACTGCGCCACCTCGAGTGTCAGATCTTCCCGGTCCAGTTCCCCGTCAGAATTTATGATTCCCTGCAAATCGTTCTCACTCAGGTGCCTGCGGACCTCCTGATCGAATCCGGACCGGAAGACCTCGAAATGATCCCGTGGCAGGCTCAGGCCCGCCGCCATGGCATGACCGCCGAAGCGGGTGATCAGACCGGGGTGACGGGTTGCGACGGCATCCAGGGTATCGCGGATGTGCAGTCCGGGTACCGAGCGTGCGGAACCCTTCAATTCACCGCTGTCACTGGCGGGTGCAAAGGCGATCACCGGCCGGTGATAGCGTTCCTTGATCCTGGAGGCGAGGATTCCGATCACACCCTGGTGCCAGTCATTATCGAACAGGCACAAGCCGGTCGGCAGGCGGCTTTTCTCCAGGTGCAGTTTCTCGATGACGATCATTGCCCGGGACTGCATATCGGCCTCGATCTCCTTCCGGTCCTGGTTCAGTGTATCGAGCTGTACGGCGATTTGCCGGGCCTTGTCCGGATCGTCGGTGAGCAGGCACTCGATACCCAGTGACATGTCGTCCAGCCGGCCGGCTGCGTTCAGCCGCGGGGCCACTGCAAAACCCATATCCGATGCCACGACGCGGCGGTGATTTCTACCCGTGATGTCCAGCAGGGCCAGAATACCCGTACAGCAACGCCCGGCGCGTATGCGACGCAATCCCTGTTCCACGAGAATACGGTTGTTGTGATCCAGTGGCACGACATCGGCGACCGTCCCCAGCGCAACGAGATCCAGCAAACCGGCAAGATTCGGTTCGCTGATCCCCTGATCCGCAAACCAGCGGTGCTCACGCAACCGGCTCCGCAGTGCCAGCATCAGGTAAAAGGCCACGCCGACTCCTGCCAGATTCTTGCTCGGAAAGGAATCGCCGGGGAGATTGGGATTGACGATGGCATCGGCATCCGGAAGGTGCTCGCCGGGCAGATGGTGATCGGTAATCAGGACTCGGATACCGCGCTCATGGGCCGCCTTGACACCCTCATGGCTGGATATGCCGTTGTCCACAGTGAGGATCAGGTCGGGCTTGTGCGAATCGGCCACGGCAACGATTTCGGGGGTGAGCCCGTAACCGTAGTCGAAGCGGTTGGGAACCAGATAGTCGACTGAAGCAAATCCCATCATCCGCAGCGCGCGCAGGCTCAGTGCGCTGCTGGTGGCGCCATCGGCATCGAAATCACCCACCACCAGGATGCGCTGTTGTTCCCGCGCCGCCTGTTCGAGAAGGACGGTGGCCTCTGCCAGCCCACCCAGCAGTTCAGGGGAATGCAGCTTGTCCAGTGAGGCGTCCAGATCACTGGCCGAGGAGAGAGAACGTGCGGCATAGACACGTTTGAGTACGGGATGCAGGGCATCCGGGAAGACCCCTGTGTCAGAAAGCGGCTGACGGCGCACAATCGAATGGCTCATATCGCAAATTCCTTCAGTTGGCGTTTGCGGCGCCAGAAGCGGCGCAGCGCAGATTTGCTGATGCGGAATTTTCTGCCATCAGCCGCCCTGATGTCGAGTGTCGCCAGGCTTGTATCGGCAACCGCCTTGTGGAGGGGTGCAAACCACCGTCTTTCGAGTTGTTCCACACCCTCCAGCCATGCCTCGATGTCACCGTACTGCACCGCTCTCTCCAGCTCGTCGAGCAGGATCAGGTGCGAACCGCCCTGCCGGCAGTCCCTGGCCAGCCATTCATCACCATCCTGCGGACAGCCCGCCTGCCTTGCTGCAGCCTGTGCCGCCAGTCCGGTCAGCAGGGGATGGTCCGTCCACAAGCAATCCCAGCGGGTACTGTCCACCTGTTCCGGCAGAGATCCACCTCCCCAGAACCAGAGGCTGTTGATCGTTGGTCTGCCGTCCTGCTCTCTGGCACAGTTGACGGCATGGTCATGGATGAGCATCTGGATCTCGTTGAGTCGGGCATGCCATTCCTGCCCGGCGGGGCCGGTCGGTAACAGCGGCCCCACATCCCTCCCCATGGCCTGTGTCAGCGGAGTCGTCTGGATACCGGGAGCCTCCGGGAGGAACAGGTACCAGCGATGCGGCAGCGGAGCCTCCAGGTGACCACCCCACTGCGTCACCAGTTCGTTGATGCTGCCAACGAGTGCCTTGACTTCATCGGGCTCCAGGTCCAGCACACCGGCATCGAACAACAGCAGGCGACTCTGGTCAGGACGCAGGTGTACCGGGTCGGCACGCATGCAAAACCGGTCCGTTTTTTCGCCGCTATCCGATAACAGGGTGAGAGGAGCGACCGGAAGATCATGCGGCCCGTCCCCGTCCCTGCCAAACAGGTGGAACAGCAACATCTCCAGACTGCTTTCCTTCGTATCAATCCGGTTTGCCCTGGATAGCATGCGGACAAGATCGGGTGACTGTGGCGGCGGCAATGGAGACGGTGATGGCAAGGCAGGGCCGAACAGGCCCGGAACCAGGAGCGTGATCTGCAGTGGCCGGAAGGGCAAGGCAGCTATGGGATCTTACCCGGGGCAGCCGGCGCTCTGGTCACTACTCGCGCCCCAGATGCTCCAGTCGGATGCGGGTAACTGAATCCTTGATGGTGTCCAGTGCCTCGATTGCTGCAATGGCATCATTCATCTGCCCTTCCCGAACGGTGTGGGTAAGGATGATGACGGGCAGGTCGGTTGCCCCGTCGATTGGCTCTTTTTGCAGGATGGCCTCGATACTGATGCCGCGTTCACCCAGAATGCGCGTTACGTCGGCGAGCACGCCGGGACGGTCCGCTGCACACATGCGCAGGTAACAGGCAGTCTGCACATCTTCCATGGGAAGGATGGGCAGATCCGAGAGGGCGTCGGGCTGGAAGGCGAGATGAGGCACCCGGTTTTCCGGATCCGAGGTCAGCATCCTGACAACGTCGACGATGTCCGCAACGACAGCAGAGGCCGTTGGCTTCGAACCCGCGCCGGCTCCGTAATACAGCGTTGGTCCCACCGCATCACCATGGATCAATACAGCATTCATTACCCCATCGACGTTCGCGATCAGGCGACGCTCCGGGATCAGCGTCGGGTGGACCCGAAGTTCTATTCCCTGCTCCGTCCGGCGCGAGAAGCCCAGGTGCTTGATGCGGTATCCCAGTTCCTCCGCATAGCCGACGTCTTCCCGGGTAATATTGCTGATGCCCTCCGTGTAGGTCTTGTCGAATTGCAGCGGTATCCCGAAGGCGATCGATGCCATGATGGTCAGTTTGTGCGCGGCATCGATACCCTCCACGTCGAAGGTGGGATCGGCCTCGGCGTATCCCAGTTGCTGGGCCTCGGCGAGCACATCGGCAAAATCACGCCCCTTGTCACGCATCTCACTGAGGATGAAGTTGCCGGTACCGTTAATGATGCCGGCCAGCCACTGGATATGGTTTCCGGCCAGGCCCTCGCGGATCGCCTTGATAATCGGGATACCACCCGCCACCGCTGCCTCGAAGGCAACCATGACGCCCCGGTCCTGCGCAGCCGAAAAGATCTCGTTTCCATGCAGGGCAATCAGCGCCTTGTTGGCGGTGACCACATGCTTGCCATTGGCGATTGCCCTGAGCACCAGTTCCCGCGCGGGTTCGTAGCCGCCGATCAGTTCAACAATGATATCCACATCCGGCTGGTCGACGACGGAAAAGGCATCTTCTGTGAGGTCCACCGCATCGATGCCGGGTACCGTGGAACGATCCAGGTCCCTGGCAGCGGCATGACTGACCCGGATACCCCTTCCTGCACGACGCGCTATTTCCGTTGCGTTTCCATTCAATACGTTGAAGGTGCCGCTGCCGACAGTCCCCAGGCCCAACAGTCCAACTTTAACCGGATTCAAGGAATTCCTCCTCCTACTGAAACGAATTTTTGATCATTTCTGAACATATCACGGATACCGCGTATGGCCTGACGCGTGCGATGTTCGTTCTCTATCAGTCCGAAGCGTACATGGTCATCGCCGTATTCGCCAAAGCCGATGCCCGGTGATACGGCGACCCGCGCCTCGGAGAGCAGCTTTTTGGAAAACTCCAGTGATCCGAGATGCCGGTAGACTTCCGGTATCGGCGCCCACACGAACATGGTTGCCCTGGGTTTTTCCACTTTCCAGCCCAGTGAATTCAGACCGTCGCAGAGGACATTGCGCCGCGACCGGTAGGTTTCGGTGATCTTGTGCACGCAGTCCTGCGGCCCCTCCAGCGCCGTAATCGCCGCGACCTGGATCGGTGTAAACATCCCGTAGTCCAGGTAGGATTTCATACGCGCAAGCGCGGCCACGAGGCTGGAGTTACCGGACATGAATCCGACCCGCCAGCCAGGCATGTTATAGCTCTTGGACAGCGAATAGAACTCGGCTGCCACCTCTATCGCACCGGGAACCTGCAGGATCGACGGGGCCTTGTAGCCATCGAAGGCGATATCCGCGTAGGCAAGATCATGGATGACCCAGATCTCGTGTTCACGGGCGATCTCTATCACCTTTTCGAAAAAGTCGAGTTCCACGCACTGGGTGGTCGGGTTACCGGGGAAGTTCAGGACCAGCAGCTTGGGTTTTGGCCAGGAATCCTTGATTGCCTTTTCCAGTTCCGCAAAGAAATCAACGCCCGGGGTCAGCGGTACATGACGGATGTCGGCGCCGGCGATCATAAAACCGTAGGGATGTATGGGATAGGCCGGATTGGGCACCAGTACCGCATCACCCGGCCCCACAGTGGCCAGGGCGAGATGGGCCAGCCCCTCTTTGGATCCAATGGTTACGATTGCCTGGGTTTCGGGATCCAGGTCAATATCAAAACGCCGGCCGTACCAGTCACAGATCGCCTTTCTCAGTCGCGGTATCCCCCTGGAGAGGGAATAGCGGTGGGTATCGCCCCGCTGCGCCGCCTCGATCAGCTTGTCGACGATATGCCCGGGGGTCGGCTGATCCGGGTTGCCCATGCCGAAATCGATAATGTCCTCGCCACGCGAACGTGCGGCAGCCTTCAAATCATTAACGATGTTGAATACATAGGGTGGTAGACGCTTGATTCTGGGAAAATCTTCGATCACGCTGCTGAGCCAAGATGCTATTGATTATAAAGGTCTTTTGATGACCTGTTCACAAGCACACAAGTTACTCAAAAGTAGTGCTGGAAACAAGTGGCAATTGCTGATATCCACTAGAATACAGGGAATGCAGCAATCGTGGCAGAGAATCCCGGTCTTGAATCCTGTCGTTCCCGACCTGTATCGTAGTGCCATGCGCTTTGCACAGGAACAGCAGGAAGGTAACGTTATCAGCGCCTATGGCGATGGCCGGGTCATTGTGAAAAATGAAGTGGTGGACTCGAACATTGTCATTACCCCGGAAATGATCGATCGTGACCGGGCACCCGCTGGCTTCGACGCACTGGATGCCGAATACTTTACCACCCTGCTGGAATTGAATCCGGAGATTGTCCTGATCGGTACCGGCGCGCATCTGCGCTTCCCTGACCCGGGGAGTACCGTCTGCCTGCTTGAGCGGGGAATCGGCGTTGAGATCATGGACACTGCGGCAGCCTGCCGGACCTTCAATATCCTGCTTTCGGAGGATCGCCGGGTGATTGCCTCATTATTGATGATATAAGCCGTATTTTTCACCCTTGAGCCGGGGCCTGTTACCTAGCCCAGCAGTGAATCCGGCGAGAAACCTTCGCTCTCCAGTATCTTGCGTAGCCGTTTCAGCGCATCCATCTGTATCTGACGGACCCGCTCCCGGGTCACGCCGATTTCGTTGCCTACTTCCTCCAGGGTGGATACACCGAATCCATGCAGCCCGTAACGACGCTCCACCACGGCACGCTGCTTGTCATTCAGTTGCGATAGCCAGTATTCAAGATTGGTATGAATGTTCTCATCCTGCAGCAGGTCGGATGGATCGGGATTGTTTTCATCGGGAATGGCATCCAGCAGGGTCTTCTCGGAGTCAGTACCGATGGTTCTGTCTGTGGAGGCGATACGTTCGTTCAGACCCAGCAGTCGCTTGACCTCATCCAGCGGTTTGTCGAGGATCCGCGCGATATCATCCGCACTGGGTTCGTGATCCAGTTTTTGTGCCAACTGCCGTGCAGCCCGCAGGTATACATTGATTTCCTTGACGACATGGATGGGCAGGCGGATGGTACGGGTCTGGTTCATGATCGCCCGTTCGATGGTCTGCCGGATCCACCAGGTTGCGTAGGTGGAGAAACGAAATCCCCGTTCCGGATCGAATTTTTCCACCGCACGAATCAGGCCGAGGTTACCCTCCTCGATAAGATCCAGCAGGGCCAGCCCGCGGTGGATATAGCGCCTGGCGATCTTCACCACCAGGCGCAGGTTGCTTTCGATCATTCGCTTGCGCGCGCTCTCGTCGCCCTGCTGGGCCAGGCGCGCAAAATGGACTTCTTCCTCCGCGGTCAGCAGCGGGGATAAACCGATCTCGCTGAGGTAAAGCCGGGTGGCATCGTGATTTCCCTGTTGATTGTAGTTTTTGCTGGCAGGACTCCTGTCGCCCGGCTGACGTTTGTGCAGCGCAGTCTGCCTGCCAAGGGTATCGCCCGGCTTTGCGCCGGCCCCTGTCTCGCTGTCATCCGTGCCTTGCGGAATCTTGCGTTGTTTGGCCATTTATTTATTCCCGGGCGCACAGGATAGTGTATGCCTTCGTGAGTATGATTCAGCGTTTGGGTAAATAGTTCACCGGATCCACCGGCTTGCCGTCCTTGCGAATCTCGAAATAGAGCTGGGTGCGATAGGTGCCGCTGCTGCCCATCTCCGCAATTACCTGGCCTGCCTGGACCGAATTACCCTCTTTCACGAGCAAACTTTGATTGTGCCCATATGCACTTAGCATGTTCTTGTTATGTTTTATGATAATAAGCCTACCATAGCCTACAAGTCCACTCCCCGCGTACACCACCTTTCCGGAATTCGCCGCACGTACCGACTGACCGCTGCGACCGCCGATATCGATGCCTTGCTTGCCGTCGCCACTGGAATCAAACCCGCGCAATATCGGTCCCTCTGCCGGCCATTGCCAGCCGGCGGAAGATGCCGGACCGGGGGTCCTGGCGGATTTGGCTGTTTTTGTTGTTTTAGATGTTTTGGTTGTTTTAGCCGTCTTGACCGGTGTTGCCGGTTTTTCGGGTTTGACCGATTTCGGTGCTGATACCGGTTTCTTCTTGATTACCGCCTGCGGGGCGGGCTTGCCGGCATTCGGCCGGGGCGTGTAACGGGCAGTTGTGCCTTTCCTCGCCGTGGTCTTTACCGGTGGCGGTTTCATACGCAGACGCTGCCCGGAATAAATGGTATAGGGTGGGCGAAGACCGTTCCAGCTGGCTACCAGCGGATAATCGAGGCCATACTGCCAGGCGATCGAATAAAGCGTGTCGCCGCGCTGCACCACATAAAAATCACCCTGCTGTTTTTTTCGGGGGGGAGTGGCCGGTCTGGCCGGCTCTTCCGATTCAAGCACGTGATCCCGGCTGCTGACGGGCGCCTTTACTGATCCTGATATACAACCGGTAGTGAGTAGCGCAAGTAACAGTATCGGGCAGGTACAGACTCGAATCAGGTACATTTTCAACCGTAAATCAGATAGGCAATGACACCGGCAATAACGACTACCCAGCCGATGCGTTCGACGTAGGGGCGGATCGAGGCCTCCATCTTCGGCCCCCCCCAGGCGAGCATGGTAGCGACCAGAAAAAAACGGGCGCCCCGGCCTACCAGGGAGGCAGCGGTGAATGGCAGCAGGCTCATGGACAGCGAACCTGCGGCGATGGTGAATACCTTGTATGGTATCGGTGAAAATCCGGCAATCAGCATGGCCCAGAATCCCCATTCATCGAACCAGTCCTTGGCTCGTTCATAGCGTTCCCAGTATCCCGCTTCCTGGATCCAGGGAGCAATGGCCTCGAAGGCAAAATAACCGATACCGTAGCCTAGCAATCCTCCAAGGACCGAGGCAACCGTGGTCAGTGTTGCGTAGCGCATGGCCCGATCCGGCCGGGCCATGCTCATCGGCGCCAGCATGATATCGGGTGGTACCGGGAAGAAGGAGGATTCAGCAAAACTCAGGCCACCCAGATACCAGGTTGCATTCCGGTGCCTGGCCCAGCGCATGGCAGTGTCATAAAGATGTGTGAACAGTTTCATACCAGTTTCCCTATTGATGACCGCCGAGCAGCGGAACAAAACTGACGGGTTCGAATTCCTCCTGCTCGTAAACATCCTCTTTGCGGGTAATCAGGACCAGCCGCTGCCTGTCACGCTCGCCAACCGGCATGATCAAACGCCCGTTCCGGGAAAGCTGTTCCAGCAAGGAGTCGGGTATCTCGGCTGCTGCTGCCGTGACCAGAATGGAATCATAGGGAGCGAAGGCCGCCCAGCCCATGTTCCCGTCATCATGGCTGGCGCGCACGTTTTGCAGGCCCAGCTGCCGAAACCGCCGGCGTGCCCGGGTCAGCAAGGGACTGATCCGCTCGACGGTGTAAACCTTGTCAACCAGCTGAGCCAGCACTGCAGCCTGATAACCCGACCCGGTACCGACCTCCAGCACCTTACCGGGATGATTGGCGATGACCAGGTCGGTCATGACGGCAACCACATAGGGCTGGGAAATGGTCTGCCCGTAACCGATTGGCAACGCGGTATCCTCGTAGGCACGGCTGGACAGCGCCTCGTCGACGAACAGATGTCTGGGTGTGTCACGGATTACATTCAGTACCGTCTCATTGCGAAATCCCTGCTGGCGCAGACGTTCCACCAGTCGATCCCTGGTGCGCTGCGAGGTCATCCCGATCCCGCGGATGATGGATTTCACGACTGGTTCATCCGTGTGTATACGATACGAAAATTAGGTGATTCCATCATCCTGTTTCAGCCAGCCGGCCACCTTGTCCAGCGAGTCATAGCGGGTCAGATCCACATGAATCGGAGTCACCGAGACATGACGGCTGCGCACGGCATGAAAATCCGTGCCTGGACCGGCGTCCTGCTCGGCACCAGCGGGTCCGACCCAGTAGATGATCCGCCCTCTGGGATCCATCTCACGGATAACGGCTTCGGATTTATGCCGGTGGCCCAGTCGGGTCGCCTGCAGCCCGGCCAGTTCCTCCCGGGGCAGGTCAGGCACATTGATATTGAGAATGGTATCCGCCGGCAGGGGATCCTTCTGCAGTCGATCTATCAGCTCAACCGTAACCTGTGCAGCGGTGTCGAAATGACGGGGTTCATTCGCCACCAGTGAGACCGCAATGGCGGGAAGACCCAGAAAGCGTCCTTCCATGGCGGCGGCCACCGTGCCTGAATACAGGACGTCGTCACCCAGATTGGCGCCGGCATTGATTCCGGAGACGACCATGTCCGGTTCCGTCTCAAGCAGACCGGTGATAGCCAGGTGAACGCAGTCGGTTGGTGTACCGTCGACCGCGATATAGCCATTGTCCATCGCCCTGGCCCGGATCGGGTTATCCAGTGTGAGTGAGTTGCTGGCCCCGCTGCGGTCGCGGTCGGGAGCCACGATTGTCACCGTGGCAATATCACCCAGTGCATTCGCCAGGGAGTGGATACCGGGTGCCCGGTAACCGTCATCGTTGCTGATCAGGATGTTCATTCGTTTGCACGTCATGGATGCCGATCCGACACTATACTGCAACTGCGCCCGGCAAGCATCGCCGGATTGCCGGTAAAACTGCCCGTACGGTGTGAAGTATCTTGAACCCGGCCCGATTATACGGGATAGTATGCTAGGTGCAGCAGGATTCATGGTGCCTTTTTCGGACGGCATTGCAGTACGACCGGACGGAGGTCCCGGACCTGTGCCTGTACAGGGTGGTCTCGCAATTTGCCGGGTGCACAGCCAGCCGATCTGCCCTGACTGAAAACCGGAATCCACGATCAATGCCCCCCAGAGACAAGCCGGACAGAGACGATATCGAGTTGTTCCGTCGCAGCATTGGCCGCGTCAAACCCGTACATTCCGACAAACTGGTGCCGCGACGTAATCGCCCTGCCCCCCGGCCCCGCATGGCAGAAAAAGAGGGATGTGCATACGGCGATGCCGGTCTTGCGGACGTGGATGAAACACAGTCGGTGGCAGCCGAACAATATCTCTTTCACTCCCGACCCGGGTTACAACACCGCCTGCTGAATCGTTTGCGGCGCGGACAACTTGCCGTCGGGGCGGTTCTCGATCTCCATGGCATGACGGTCAATCAGGCGCGCCAATCGCTCGGCAGGTTCCTGCAGCGAAGCCGGGCCCGGCGCATACGCGTGGTGCTCGTTATCCATGGCAAGGGGTATTCTGCAAAGATGCGAGGTGGTGTGCTGAAGAGCCAGGTCAACGGCTGGTTGCGCCAGCATCATGAGGTCCTGGCCTTCTGCTCCGCACAGCCAGCCGATGGAGGAACCGGTGCCGTCTATGTCCTGCTGAGTACGAAAGGATTATCCGATCGATGAAAACCTGACCCTGCTGACTGCTTTTATTCCAGGGCCTGTTACCCGTCACACCTGAGCCCGAAGTTCCTCCAGACGCTCCAGTGCATCCTCAAACTGAAAGTCGTCGATACAATCACGGATCGACTGAATTCGAGTTCTGTACTCGCTGTCTGCGAATTGTGATGTGATTTGAGTTACCAGATCGATGGCCTCGGCGTCGTTATCCTCAAGCAATACATGCAGCCTGTCCAGTAACGGTTCCATATTGGTGACCGGGTGCGTGGTGACGCCATCACTGGCCAGTCTGCCCGGGACCGGGCCCCGCAATGCCGAGAGTTCCTCGAGCAGGACACCCAACGTACCGTCCAGTTCGGCCAGTGCAGCATTGGTCTCCGTCCCCTGCCTGATGCAAGTCTCCACCGTCCTGGCCGCTTCCTGCACAGCGTCGGCGCCGATGTTCCCGGCCACGCCCTTGAGAGTATGGGCCTCACGCTCGGCAGCGGTGCGATCACCGCTCTCCAGGGCCGTTCGGATCCGTTGCGGAGCGGCTGCCTGGGTCTCGTAAAACTGGCACAGGATCCTTCGATAAATCGCTTGCTGACCGCCACACCGCGCGATTCCCGATTTTGTATCGATACCACGGAGCCCGGGGAATCCCTCGACCTCTTCGGCAGCCGCACCGGCGGGCTGCGCGGCCTGCCCGCGGCGATATTCCGGGACCTGAATCCAGCGATCAAGCACATCGAACAACTCGCCCGTGTCGATTGGTTTGGCCACATGATCGTTCATGCCCGCTTCCCTGGCATTCTCCCGGTCGCCCGCCATGGCATTGGCAGTCATGGCGATGATGGGCAGTTTACCAAACCGCGTGTCCTCGCGAATTTCCCGGGTGGCGGCGTATCCATCCAGAACCGGCATCTGGATGTCCATCAATACGCCATCAAAATCACCGGGCCGCGCACTCAGGATATCCACCCCCTCCCTTCCATTACTGGCGATGGTAAGCTGCAACCCGGCCTGGCCAAGCAGCTCACTGGCAACCTGCTGGTTGATCTCGTTATCTTCAACGAGTAAGAGGTGGGCACCACGCAGGGAATCCCGGGCCTGGACCTTGTTGTGTACCGGAAGGGTACGTTTCCTGACACCCCCCCTGGCCTCGAGTATCGCATCGAGCAGGTTCGATGGACTGACCGGCTTCACCAGGAAGCCTTTGACGCCCTCGGCCTCGGCCTGCTCGATCACCTCTTCCCGCCCATACGCCGAGACCATGATAATGTCCGGGTGCGGATTGATTCGCTCGCTCTGTTGGATTCGCCGAATGGTCTCGATTCCATCCATTCCCGGCATCATCCAGTCGATGAGCACCAGCTGGTAGGGAAGCCCGGCACCCTCCAGCTCATCGATGGCCTCGGCGCCCGAGGCAACCTCCCCGGTGCTGAAACCGAAGGATTCCAGGTAGCGAACAAAAATATTCCGCGCGGTTGGATGATCGTCCACAATCAGCACGCGGAGGTCCTGCAGCTCCTTCGGGACAGATCGCTCACCCCGCGGTTCCGGTTCGATGCCTGGTTCGAAGTGTGCGGTAAACCAGAACGTGGAACCCTTTCCAGGTTCCGACTCGACGCCGATCTCCCCGCCCATCATTTCGGTGAGGCGTTTGCTGATGGTGAGCCCGAGGCCGGTACCGCCGAACTTTCTTGTCGTCGAGGAATCAGCCTGCGAGAAGGCCTGGAATAGTCGCTCCTGCTGTTCTGCCGTCATACCGATTCCGGTGTCATGCACGCCAAAGCGCAATGTGACCCCCTGTTCACCCTGCTCGAGGAGCCTGGCCGAGAGGGTGATTTCACCATCTTCGGTAAACTTGATGGCATTATTGGCCAGATTGATCAGGATCTGATTGAGCCGCAGCGGGTCACCCTTCAGGCCCAGGGGAACCGCCGGGTCGAGGTCCATGATCAGCTCCAGTCCCTTTTCGGCCGATTTCACGCTGACTACGTTTGCAAGATTGTCCAGCACCTCGACCAGATCGAAATCCACCGACTCCATGTCGAGTTTGCCGGCCTCGATCTTGGAGAAATCGAGGATATCATTGATGATACGCAGCAGGTTCTGGGCCGAGGCGTAGATCTTGTTGAGGTAGTCGCGTTGCTTGGGGTCGAGATCGGTGCCCAGGGCCAGATTGCCCAGCCCGATGATGGCATTCATGGGCGTGCGGATCTCGTGAGACATATTGGCCAGAAAATCTGACTTGGCCCGGGTTGCTTCCTCGGCGGCTTCCTTGGAAGCAGCGAGTTCATCCTCCATCCGCTTACGCTCGGTGATATCCCGTGATACACCGATAATCCCCAGTACCTCGCCTTCAGGCGAGTAGAAAGGTGTCTTGACGGTATCCAGCAGAACTTTTTGTCCATCCGGGTATTCCACCCACTCCTCGCTGGATGCACGCTCTCCGGATGCCAGCATCTCCTGATCCCTTTTACGATGCAACTCGGCAA
>JARFQV010000069.1 GCA_029287615.1 Pseudomonadota bacterium
CCCGTTCGCCTGATAGCCGCGTGGGCGAATCTGCGCAAGATTCGCCTCTACCAGATCCCTTTCGAAGGAGAACCTGGCGGGCATCGGGTAATCGGCAAATAACCTTCGGTTTAACAGGTAAACCCCGCCATTGATCCATCCCGGACCACCGGCGGATTTTTCCACGAAACCGGTTACCACACCGTCATCAGATACCTCAACAGATCCGAACCTGCCGCAATCAGGGACCTGTTTCAGTGCCATCGTCAGCAGCGCCCTGCTGGTGCGGTGTGTATTCGACAGGCCTTCAAGTCCAACCCGGAACAGGGTATCCCCGTTACACACCACAACCTCATCATCCGGTATTGATTCCAGGGCATATCGAATTGCACCTCCCGTGCCCAAAGGTTCTTTCTCAACCGAGTAACTGAGCGGTATACCCCGATACTCGTCACCGAAATGTTCATGAATCAATTCCCATTTATAGGAAACTGCGAGTACCGCAGCCTGAACATCCTGTTCAACCAGATAATCCAGCAGATAGGCAAGAAACGGGCGCGAACCTACCGGTGCCATTGGCTTGGGAATATCCCGGGTTATACTGGAAAGGCGTGTTCCCAGCCCCCCTGCAAGGACGACTGCCTTCACTGACTTATCTGCCCGCCAAACAGGGTGTCCTCGACCATGCCGCATATAATGTGGCCCACCAGAATATGGCATTCCTGTATACGTGGCGTACTCTCAGAGGGGATACGGATACAATAATCACAGACAGACCGCATTTTTCCTCCACCCTGCCCTGTCAGCCCTACCGAGACAATACCCAGTTCCCGGGAACGCTCAAGAGCAGCAATCACATTGGGTGAATTACCGGATGTGCTGATACCGATAAATACGTCCCCCTCCCTGCCATTTGCCTCAAGCTGCCGGCGGAAAATCTGGTCATAACCGTAATCATTCCCGATAGCGGTGAGCATCGAGGTGTCTGTCGTGAATGCGATTGATGACAAGGCAGGCCGGTCAAATGCATACCTGCCCACAAACTCCGCAGCAATATGCTGTGCATCCGCTGCACTGCCGCCATTACCCGCCAGTAAAACTCGATTACCTGCTCTGTAAGCTGCGATACATTCATCAGCGATACCACGTATGGACTGTACGAGTTCAGTGTCCTCGAGGACCTTCTGCTTGACCGCGATTGAATCACTGATTGATTTCAGGATTACATCATTATTCATGCCGACCAGCCCTGTGCGCCTTCTTTCGTAAAATGAAACCGGTAAAAGGTACCATCGAATTCAGATAATGCCGCCATCACCTCGAGCTTCGAGGTTGGTTCGACAAACAACATCATGAATCCGCCCCCGCCTGCACCGGATATTTTTGCGGCCAGTGCCCCCGCTTCAAGCGCCCGTTCATATATCTGATCGATGTGCGTATTCGAAATCGTCTGCGCCATATCCCGTTTTGCCTTCCAGGATTCACCCAGAATTTCCGCCATCGCATTTATCTCGGCCTTCAGCAAGGCCTCTTTCATATCCACTGCTGCCTGCTTGACTCTGTGCATCGCCTCAAGTGATTTACCATCTCCGGATCTGGCGGTTTGTATCTGGTCCTTGATGATATTGGCGGACTCCCGGGAACGCCCGGTAAAGTAAAGCAGCATGCTGCACTCTATCTCGTTAATGATTTCCACACGAATACGCAGGGGATTGACGATCACCCTGTCATCCGCAAAAAACTCCATGAAATTGAAACCACCGAAGGTAGCTGCATACTGGTCCTGCTTGCCACCGGCCAGCCCGCAGTCCTTGCGCTCGATATCATATGCCAGCTGTGCAAGGTCGTATTCACCAAGTGGCAACTTCAGCAGTTCCTGATAGGCACGAAGAATGGCAACAACCATGGTGGATGATGTTCCAAGCCCGCTGCCCGGTGGTGCGTCAGCATTGGTTGTGACCTTGACACCAAGTGGCTTGCCACCGTTGAATTCCCGGACCACGCGATTGTAAATCGCCTTGTGTAGCAGAAGAGGTTTATCGAGAGCCAGTTCGCCTTCCGCAACCGATACCCAGCTCTCGCCAAGATCCGGAGCATGGAAATGCACCTTGCCGTCGTCGCTCATAGCGATCGTACAGTAAGCATGCATATTGATCGCGGCATTGAGCACATTTCCCCCATACAATTCACTATAGGGTGATACATCGGTCCCCCCACCCGCCAGTCCGAGTCGCAAGGGTGCCCGCGATCTTACTATCTTGCTACACACTTGATTCTCCACAACCTTTTTGTCCAGTATTTCCGTACCCGGAAAAACAACCTGCCGGCACAACTGCCCAGTATATCGGCACTGTTTCCGCAGACTTTTCCGGTAATTACCGAATTCACAGAATCGGGATCCGCAGGTTCTTCCATTCTGTATCCATTTTGTCACAGACAGTCCCTGGTGACTGTAATCCATACGCCAGGGCTATCGCGAAGGATGAATGTCCCTTTAGCCCTTCAGGATACTCAGTACGTTACGCATTGATGCCCATCCCGGTGTTTCAACCAAAGAAGGCAGAACCGCATTCAGGGCATCCAGCCTCCTTCCAGACTTGATCAGAGCGTAACCGAGATTGAGGCGACCGTTTCTCAACCGGGCCATGGCACCCCGCCGCACCGGTGCGGGAAAGGAACAGGCGAGTCCCTTGAGATCCAGCAATGTCTGCACATTATATTCCTGTGCCTTCAACGGGTCCGCCCGTGTGGCACTGGAACCATGGATAATGTAAGCGCCCATCGGTTGGCAAATCACACCTACCCTGCTGCTTACCGCGCATAGCCGTGTCAGGAAATGTACATCCTCGCAAACCTTGAACCCGACCGGATAGCCACCCAGTCTTTCAAAGCTTGCGCGTGGCACGCTGAGTGTATGGATATCTCCAAAATGATCTGCAACGAAGGCCTCGATATCCTGCGCCTCCATCACTACCTGCTCGAGACCGCCGGCTTTCCGCAGCATTTCGCGCCCGGAAGGGTGGATGGCCATGGAAGTACCGATCAGGCTGCCATCCTCACGGAGGTATTCGTAGTCACCAGTCAGAAAATCCAGGCTGGCATCCTGCATGATCATTTCAGCATGCAATCTGAGTCTGTCAGGATAATACCAGTCGTCAGCATCCAGAAAGGCCAGCCAGTCTCCGTTTGCAGATTCCGCCCCCCGGTTCCGCGCGGCAGATACCCCGGCGTTGGCTTGTTGCAGCAAGCGTACCTGTTGCCCGAAACCGCGAACCACCTCCGCGGTATTATCGGTCGAGCCATCATCTATAACGAGGATCTCGTGAGCGCCATAACTTTGTGCCCTCACGGAATCAATTGCCCGTGGCAGGGTGGCAGCAGAGTTATAAGCGGGAATAATAACCGAGAATTGCGGCGAGTCCCGACCCATTGACTGGTTCATGAATGACCTGTCAGCTTCCAAACCAGCCCGGCAGGCAATATCCACCCGCTTAGCCAGGCCAGTTTTCGCACCCTGGGAAATTCCCCGAGACGCCTGAGCCAGAAATGCAACCTGGGCCCCAGCCGCTGCTCCACCCATCCCGGGTCCCTGTCTTTGAGGATCTTTGCAAGTTTCCCTGTGGAAATAAACGCCAGGTTGGGATAAGTCACCAGCGCCTGCTCCAGGAACCGTTTCAATTCCTCGACCGAACGGTTTTTTTTGTCGATTGAACCCAGAAAATTGAAACGATGCGTCTCAAGAAGGGCGGGCTGTCCCAGCCTGGTCTTGAAATCCAGTGCAGCCATCGCTTGCTCCGCCATGTGCCCTATTGATGGTTCAAAATAGCTGTTGCGGACCACGTAAACAATTCCGATATCTGTCAGTTGGCCATTATAAACCAGATCTCCAGCGTCTGATGGCTGCCCGTCATAGTCGCGTGACTCATATCTTCTCCCTGGCGTTACAACTACATCTACTCCCCCGGCGGCCCATGCCTTTTCCACGCATTCATTCCAGATAAAGGTTGGAGGTACCGCAACGCCGGGAACATCCCCGAAGATCGCCTCAAATCCCGCTGTTTCTTCCTGAACTGCCTGTAACACCTCTTTGTCGTTTAGTGGTTCTGCAGGCAAGGACACGGCATTTACCCAACGGCTTTGTAGTGATGACGGGAGGTCTTCAGTAAGAGACAGCGGTGCTCGCTGAAGCCAGACTCTTACCGTCTCATCGCATTGACTCGCCTCCATCAGGGCTGAGGGCCAGAAATGTTCCAGCCCGTGAAGCTGAATGTCAAAAACGCCTGCTTCGACCCCATTGCCGATGGTTTCAAGGAGTGAACCATGGGTACCTGTGGATATCAATTGACGCTGATAGCTGCCGGTTGCAGTGATTCTCTCCCCATCTGCGCTGGCCAGGACAATACCCAGCGTCATTACTGGATGCCGGCCGTCACAGTCCTTGAAACCGGCAAGAAGCTGCGCAATGGTACCGAGGGCTTCCGACTGATCTGGCGGCCCCGCTCCCCAGTCATCACTCTCGATTATCAACACCGGCCGATGCAATACAGGTTCCCGCCAGCTGATCAGCAGTTCACGCCTGGCAAAATAGGCAATCGCCAGCCCGGACGTAACAAACCACAATACCAGGATCTTGAACAGCATCTAGAAGACCCGCATACACATGCCGGACCAATGAAACAGAATCACCCTATTTTGGCTTCTGATGTGCATCACGGAAACCATTCCGGGAAACTCAGAGAAATCGTGGTGATGGAATCAATCATGGCTGTCACTACCGGATCACACCCGGCCCCGAATACAGCGGCCCGGGACTACCGCTCCTCAAGCCAGCCCCTTTGTTGCATGGCGTCGACCAGATACACCGCCATTTTCTCATGTACCAGCGCACTGGGGTGAGGATCAATCCGGCTCACGTATGCCCGATCCGGTGAAACCCCCTCGCTGGCGGGGCTGAGATCGATGGCATCGATTTCTGCCTCGTGCAACAAGGCGATAGATTCTGTGTCAAAGCCACTGATTACCGCCACGAGAAACGGTATGCCTTGTTCCCTGCATTGCCGGGCAATGTCCAGCATGGCAGTCAGCGAATATCCCCAATTCGGGTGATCGGTAACATTTTTTGATGGCGAACCAGAAGTGGTGTCATCATCACTTACTATTCCTGCCCTCGCCAGATCCATTCTGTGCATACGGGCGAACAACTTGGCTGACTGGAACAGAAATGAACTCTGTCGCAGCCGGTCCAGCGCCTCGGGTAACGATGATGGCCATGATGGGTAACGGCGCCATGTTATCGAATTTGGATCAAGCGGAGGATCTACATCGTTACTCACATAAACCAGTAATACATAATCAGGGGAATACTTCATACCTTCCAGGCGAAGGTAGCTTGCCTCCTGGGCGGTGTTATACCCGTTTACACCGGAATTTATTACCTGCCATGAACTTCCGGTGTGTTCTCGCAATACCGGTTCCATTCGATCACTGAAGGTCTCTCCCTGTGATACACCCCACCCGAAGGTGACCGAATCACCAAGCACCAGGATACGTCTCTCGTTAGCAGGTTTGGCAAGCGGTATTTCTTCATCCCGAAGCCCCCGGGAATTGATCTTGATCCGGTTCGGTCCAAGCAGGTACTCCACCGAATCGGGATGCTTGTATCCCAGTTCGGGGTGATCGACCATTCCCTGCATATGATAAGGCAGATAATGGAAAAAACTCACACCAAATGGATTGAACAGGCGCAAACCCCATTCAACAGCGACCAGTATGAATGCCGTTGAGAGCAGCAGCATATACAGATTGGAAGTCCAGCGCGCGACCCGTGGACTGCCCTTCCAGAATACCCAGCCCAGATATACTGCAATCATGCACAAGCCGGCAAGAAACAGCGCGTAGGCAGGACTATAGCGGTTCAGGATCTGGGGCTGGCCGCTCTTGTGCATCAGGCCCAGGATCAATATCGCCAGCACCAAAATCAAAAACAGGGCCGTGACAACACGAAATACCCGCCCTGCTTTATTCAAAGGTTCTCCAGACATAGAGGAAACCCGGTGTTCAGATTTCAGGCAAAAACCGGTTCACAGACATCATGCACGGGCCCATAGCCTGCGACGAGTCCGGGATACCACCCGTATCGAGTTTCCGGCCAGGCCTGGCATCCTATACCTCACCCTTTCTCGCCAGTACATAATTCGTCATTGATTCAACGGAACCGAGATTATCGATATTGATCTCTTCCTGTTTCAGCTTCATGTCGAACGTTTCTTCGTACCAGACAACCAGCGCCAGGATCCCCGCCGAATCCAGCAGTCCGGTTGCCGGAATGATGTCCTCATCCTGTATCTGGCTGGCGTCACCGCCCAGTTCCTTCGCCAGGGCCACCACCTTATCCCTGATTTTATTTCTGATCTCGATCCTGTCCATTTTTGATTGCCTTTTGGAATTTGATAAAAACACAATTCATTCGATGGTTTGCTTCCCTGAATAACCGGAAACGGCACACCAACGGAAATCTGCGGATTCAATCACGAACGGGTGGTTGCGCCAGTTCCTGCAGCACACGGGCAACATCATAGCCACTCAATACCCGGTGATCATAACTGGCACCCAGCACGGCCATCGCACCTTCCCGAGCCGGCGCCGAGTGAGCAACCATCAGGGAGGTATATGGCGCGAGTATCGGGACATGCCGGCTGACAGTCCAGCGGGCCATGCTGGAAAAACCGATGGTGGAACCCTGTGACTCTTCCGAGCGCAGTTTTTTTTGCATTGCATGGCGCTGCACCTCACCCAGGGCCTCGATAAACTGCTTGTCTTCCATACCGCTGGCCTGCTGTACCACTGTCAGATACAGGGTGTCGCCCACCTGGACGGTAAATCCCAGATTGATCCGGTCATACTGATACTTTTGTCCATTAACCAGGGTGGTATTGATTTTCGGTGTCTCCCCGGCGATCTCTACCAGACGGTATGCCATCAGCGGAAGCAGGGGGCTCAGCATAAGCTTGTGTCTCTCAGCGAATTCACCCGCATAAGCCTCCCAGTTTTTCTGGTCATATTCCACCTCAAGGTATGCGCTTGCAGCATGGTCGCGATGCCATACCACGGTGGATACCATGCCATGTTCTTCTGCGCTGAGTGGCTGGAGGCTTCCCGGTACACCTGGCAGGCTTTCGCCGATGTCCTTTGTCTTCGTGGCATCCGGTTGTCCTGCCTTCTCCCCCTGACTTGCGATAAATGCCTCTATATCCTGCGCGGTCAGTCGGTCACCCGCATGGGGTATGTCGCCGGCATTCAGACCGTGTTTTTCCAGCAAGGCACGCGCCTTTGCGGTTGGCTGCACACTGCTCCTTCCGGGTGAGGTGTCAGCAGGAGCAGGTACCGGGACCTCAGGCACCGGTTCATCGGGACTATCGCCAATCCACATCATAATCGATCCAACACCCACCCGTTCATCCGCCTCGCAAAGTATCTTCAGGATATAACCATCATGCTCGGCCTCGACAGCAATCACTGCCTTGTCGGTTTCCACATCCGCTATCGGGTCACCCTTCTTGACCTGGTCACCGGCACTAACGCCAATATCGACGATCAGGACGATATCGTCGTTGATATTTACACAGGGTACGTATACCGGATGAGGCATGGGGCTGTATTCCTAATTGAACAGAGTCAGAATTTCAGTAATCAGGCGATCCTCTGAAGGCAGAATATCGCTTTCCAGACTACGTGCGGACGAGATCGGCACGGGAGGTGTTCCGATCCGGACCGCATGGCCGGAAAAACCGGCTTCCAGCAAACTGGCCAGGATCTCGGCACTGACGCCGAAGCTGTCATGGGCCTCTTCAATAATTGCGAGCCTCGGTGTGTCCTTGACACAGGAGTACAGACTGTCTTTCGGCAAGGGTGAAAGCAATGCAGGGACGACGATCTTCACCTCCAGTTCTTCCTCTCTTTCCAGATATTCGGCCACTTTCTCCACCATCGGTAACATGCCACCGTAGGTGATGATGGTAACGTCCGGTTCTTCCCGTTTTCTGACCATGGTGGGAAAGAGGCGTGAGGCCACGTCTCCTGCAGCGGGTTCCAGTGGGGTGAAATCAGCCGGGTCCTGCTGTTCCGCATAGAGCAACTTGTGCTCAAGAAACAGCACCGGGTATTTCCATTCTACCGTCGCAGTCACCAGAAGCTCACCGAGATTATGCCGATGGCTGCCAAAGACAACCGTCAGGCCGGGTACTGATGTAAACAGGTTTTCCGGACTCTGGCTGTGGGTCGGGCCATAACCGCGCCCGCCCCCGCTGGGTGCGCGAATCACCAGGGGTACATTGACGTCGGTGAATACGCCGGGAAATTTAACCGCATGGTTATACAACTGATCCATACACAAGCTCAGGAAGTCCGCGAACATGACTTCCATGACCGGTAGATAACCTGCAATGGACAACCCGATTGCGGTACCGGTGATCCCTGCCTCGCTGATCGGTGTGGAAAGTACCCGCCCTGGGAAATCGGAAGACAGGCCGGCTGTAACCTTGAATGCGCCACCGTAAGGATCATGCAGATCCTCACCGAGTACAATCGTTTTTTCCGATGTCTCAAGCAGGAAACGCAGTGCATGGTTCAGATGCGCACGGGCATTCGCGCCCTGGGGTGGCATGAATGTGTTGATTTTAGCGACTTCGCCCCCCTTCCCTGCATCACCGAAGATGTGGCGGGGTGCTTGCGTGAAGCGGGCCTCCGGGGAAATGGTCGCTTCAGCCTCCACCTCCTGTATGAAAGCCTCGTTGCGTTCCTCAATCGCTTCCCGGACATGCTCTTCCAGTCGTTCCCCGAGGGCTTTCAGGGGATCGCGCCGCAGGATCGCGGACTTCTCTGTCTCCGGGCGCAAGTCATCTCCTTTACTGTGCGGCCCCATGCGTTTGGTATCGATAACGAGGAAACCGGGCCTTTGACTGCTGCGGACTTGCTCGACCACCATTCCAACCTGTTCGAAGAATCGTTCATCGGCATCGTCAAAACGCCAGGCAGACAGGCCGAATGCCGCTCCCCTTGCCTCAATATCACCGCCAATCGTATCGCTGGTGTCGGTGGTTTGTGCAATCCCGTTATTCTCGACGACGAACAACACCGGTACATCCCAGATCGAGGCAAGATTCATGCTTTCGTAGAGGAGACCCTGGCCGAGGGTGCCATCACCGACCATCACCGCGGCCATGCCCTGGCTCTGGTCCAGTTTTCGTGCCAGACCCAGTCCCACCCCGATAGCCGACATCCCGCTCTGAACACCATTGCTGTGAAAATGCCCGTAAGCAAGATGCTGGCTGCCACCATGACCGCCACAGACACCGGCCTCCCGTCCCATAACCTCTGCTACCAGGCCGGTAAACTGCCCTGAATAGGTAAGGAAATGACCATGGTTTCGATGATTGGAAAGTACGACATCATCCGGATGCTGCAAGGCACGAACGACCGACATCTGGCACAACTCCTGTCCGAGACAGGTGTGGGTAGTACCGGACACCAGTCCCCGGCCGAACTGGGTCAGAATAAGCTGTTCCGTTCGGCGAATGAGATCGCCGTAGGCGTATAGACTGGATGGCTCCAAACCAATCACTGGACGACCAGAAGCATCCAATTCAAATCCAGGTATTTTTTTCAAGTAAGTACCGTTAAACATAAGTCAGGAAGAAGACCCGCAACAAGATGGCTTGATTTCTGAAAAACAAACTCGAAACCTATTACAAAACCTTAATATTCTCA
>JARFQV010000083.1 GCA_029287615.1 Pseudomonadota bacterium
AGATGTGTATAAGAGACAGTCTCGATTCTCCGCGGTCTTGTTGTTCCCACCACAGTGATGTTGATCGATATACTGTGCATACCCCGAAACAATGCGGAGAACACGATACAAGTCGGCAACACGAGTGGCTTCGGCAACAGACCGGAATCAGTAATCAGCAATACTGCGATAGCATAGATCTAAAGAGGAACGCTCCATGGAATCAAGTCAGGAGGTAGAATGGACCGAAGAGCGCGCTATCAAAGCTCTCGAAGAGAACCAGCAGGTCATGATCCCGGGTCTGCGCGAGCAGGCGAAGGGGCAGAAGGTTCATGTCGAGCATGAGTTTGCAAAGCTCAAAGGCGTCATCCTCGGCAATCCCGAATCGATGTACCTTCCGGATCCCTTCCATCCCTCGTGGTACACCAGCTTCCGGTCGCTGCCCCGGGAGAAACTGGAGTGGATGGCTGCCAATCGCGGCAGACACGTTCGGGATGTGGATCGCGCGTTGTGGGAAAAAATGGTGAAGGGACTGGAGGCCCTGGCCGATGTCTACCGCCAGGCAGGTGCGCATGTGATCCAGAATACCGAGCCGCCACCAGAAGAGGTCATCAACTATACCTCGGGCTGGCTCGGTCGCTACGGCAAGCACTGGGCCTTCCATGCCCAGGCCTTCGGCGAAGTGTTCGGCAATGTCATCGTCAACTTTCACGAGACCCAGCCCAGTATTCGCTATAACTGCGTCGAGTACGTTGAGGCCTTCATGGGGCTTGTCGAAAATGATCCCCGAGCGGTATGGATGGCAATGCCCGATCCGCTGCCCCTGCCTACCGCCTTCGGTGCGGCGCTTTCGCCCGGTGATATACGGATCTTTCCCGACAAGCTTGTACTGGTTGCCCACGGGGTGTTCGACGAGTCAGACATAGGAGACAGGAACAAGCCACGCTCGTCGGGAAACGAGCTGGGTGCCGAGGTGCTTCGACGCATGCTCGCCCCCTTTGGCTGGCGGGTCGAGCAGATCTATTTCAATGCCAACTATGGCTATCACATCGACACTTTGATGCCGGTACTACGAGAGGGCCTGATCGCCGTCAACGAGAATGTACTGCTGACCGAACTGCCGCCCGAGATCCGGGACTGGGAGCGGATCAATATCGAACCGGAAGAATACGTCATCGGTGCTGGCAATTCGGTTCCGCTTGACAGTGACAGCCAGGCCATCACGGAGGGTGCGAAAAATTATATCAGGGAGGTGGAAAAACGCGGTGTTAATGCGGTACCGGTTCCGTTTGACGAGGTGTATCACGCAACCGGTAGTGGTATGCACTGCGCGACCTTCTCGTACTGGCGTGAAGACGACTGATGTGTTCTGGTTCGTGAGAATTCCCGGTCTTTGCACAGATATTGATTGGGTCGCATCTTTTATTGCCTGGCTGGCAGGCAATGTTGATAAAACCGTATTGATTGCCGAATGCATCGACCGGGATTCCGGTGACTTCCACGGACGGCATTTTGCATCGACCAGGCAAACGGAGAGGATGCAGGAAGCTGGCAAAGGTAGAGACAAGCAGATTGTCAGGAGAGATCGACGATGAGTGAGGAGCAGATTCAGGCGGACTGGCGGATCAAGCTTGGTCTCGTACTGTTTGTTATAAGTATTGCTTGGGTCCTGGTGCTGCCAATCATGCCGTTTCTCGGTTTCTCCGGTACAGAGATCGCCGCTTTCTCCGGTGTCATGGTCGTAATAGCCGAGCTTTTGCTGGTGGCCGGTGCAGCCATTACCGGCAAGGAAGGATTTGCGTACATCAAAGGCTTGGTCTTCGGGGTGGTGAAATCCTATGCTCCACCCGAAAAAGTCAGCAAGACCCGCTACACCATCGGTCTGATATTGTTTGTCATACCCATTTTGTTGTACTGGGCAATGCCATACATGGAACGGCTTATCCCGGGTATCGACACCTCATCCCTGGCCTTCGCCATCGCGGGAGATGTACTGCTGCTCATCAGTCTGTTTGTGCTCGGTGGTGACTTCTGGAACAAACTGCGGTCGCTGTTTGTGCATGATGCCGTGGCAATGTTTCCGGAAAGATCCTAAGGACCAGAGCTGAACCATGAACCGTTGGGCACAATGACCAGACTCACTGCAACAATAGATTGGAAATGCGGACTGGGCCTGGTTGTGCTGGTGTGCCTGTTCCCGATGTTCGGAACTGCACAGGACGTGCAAACCGGCCACTACGCCCCGGGATGGAATGCCGGTCTGCGGGCTGGCACGATGCCCGTGGACCCGGGCTGGTACCTGCTCAATACGACCATGTACTACAGCGCTTCGAAATTCAAGGATGGCAATGGAAATACAAGTTCCAATGACTCCACCGATTACCTCCTCACGGCACTTGCGATATCGTGGCGACCCGAGTTCAGATTGCTGGGCGGTGATTATATGGCGGTCGTTACCCCGGCCTTCGGCAACCTGTCCGGCAAACCGATCCTTGTCGACGGAGAACCGGAAAATCCCAATGCCGGTCTGACCGACCTGTACTTTGCACCGGTTGTGCTTGGCTGGCATCTTGATGATCTGGATATTGTAGCCGCACTGGGTGGTTTCGCACCGACCGGAAAGTTCAGGCTTGGCAGCGTGAAGAATACCGGTCTCGGATTCTGGACCTTTATCCCGCATGTAGCGGCGACCTATCGCAATGACAATGGCATCTTCGAAGATACACCTTTGCTCGCCATGGGGGCTGCACGCTACGAGATTCACTCAAACCAGGAGGAGCGTGACTTCCGCCCCGGTGACACCTTTACCTTCGAATGGGGCCTCGGGCTGGAACTCGGTAAACGGACGGATGTAGGGGTGACCGGTTTTTTCTACCGTCAGGTGACAAATCCGGATGGCGCGGATGCCCAGCGTGTGGACAAGTACCAGTCAAACGGTATCGGCGCCCATGTCTCTCATATCTTCGGACCCGTCAGTGTGGGCCTTCGGGTCTATCGGGATTTCAATGTGCATAATGGTCCGGAGGGTACGCTGGCATATCTCGAGATTGGCATGGGATGGCCGCGCTGATCCACGAACCAGGCAGGAACGAGGAGGATTTTTATGATATTGGCATTCGCCCACCCGGGCATCGTTGTACCCGATCTGGATCAGGCAATAGCCTTTTATGTCAAGGCGTTCGGGTTTCGCCTGTTAAGCGACCAGGAGGGCTGGGAGAGCAGTCCCGAAACTGACCGTGCAATCGGCTGTCCAAATTCGGCCTGCCGGGGGGCAATGCTGGCCGGCCACAACTGTTATATAGAACTCTTCGAATACCGTTCACCTGCGCAAACGGCATTGCCGCCTGGCCGGTTTCTGGCCCACGAGCCCGGAATCCGGCATATCGCTTTCTATGTCGATGATGTCAGGACAGAATACGAGCGAATCCTGGAGGCCGGGGCGCTGCCGCTTGGTGTACTGGTCGAGGGTGGAACGGTTGTCTACTGCCGCGATCCGTTCGGCAACATTATCGAACTGGCTGAGATCCCGAATCCCCGGGAAAACCCGACCGAACTGCCGGGCGTGGACAGACTGGGGGATTTCACTGGCTGAGGAGATGAAAGCCCGGTGGAGGGTGGGCACCAGGCCGGTTTATTGCAGCTGGCGGCCCTGTCTCTGTCGTGAGTCACGATGGCATGTACCGGTCTGTTGGCGTGAAACAGACACGCTCGCAAACCGTGCGTCAGGTTGCCTGTGCGGGATAGTGTTACTGAATACCGGTTCGTGATCTCTTGAACTTCGTTTTCCCTGTTGTAGGTGAGATAATGAAATAAACAGATTGAGGTTCATATGTCAAAACAGCACATCGCCTGCGTACATTCCGGCTCGGAAAACGCGCTGCAGGGCTACGAAGCCCTTGCCGAACGTTACACCCTGGTTCCGCCCGAGCAGAGTGACGTCATCGTGGCCCTTGGCGGAGACGGATTCATGCTGCACACCCTGCACCGGTTCATGGACAGGGGTATACCTGTCTATGGTATGAATCGAGGCAGTGTGGGATTTCTGATGAATGCCTATTCGACAGAAAATCTGCTGGACCGAATCAGTACAGCACAGGCTATCGTATTGCATCCCCTGCAGATGCGTGCCCGCGGCGCGGATGGCGAGACCATGGAAGCACTGGCGATCAACGAGGTTGCCCTGACGCGCGACTCGGCGCAAGCCGCCAAGATCCGTATCATCATCGATGGCAAGGTGCGCATGGAACAGTTGATCGCCGACGGGGTCATGATCGCCACACCCGCCGGCTCTACTGCCTACAACCTGTCTGCACACGGTCCTATCATCCCGATGGGGTCTGATCTTCTGGCACTCACGCCCATTTCGGCGTTTCGTCCGCGGCGCTGGCGTGGTGCGCTGCTTTCCAACGCGGCCAAAGTGGTATTCGAGGTCCAGGAGTATGAGAAGCGGCCGGTTCTGGCGGTTGCGGATTCCGTGGAAATGCGCAATGCGGTGTCTGTTGAGGTGCAGGAAAGTCGAGAGCATGAACTCACCTTGCTCTATGACGCCGATCATAATCTGGAAGAGCGAATTATCAGCGAACAGTTCCAGGCATAGTGATTGCTGCGGCTGGATCCCCTGCTGCCAGCAGATCAACGAGCGTACATTGGCAAAATTGCCTGTCAGTTTTACTCGTGACAGAACACGACGTAGTCCCGCGATTGACAGTACAAAAGGCCCGTGTCGGCAAGCATCTGTATTGACCGGCATGCGGTTATGCGTAAAGGAGGAAGCATGATAATGGTGACCAAGAATCAGACTCCGTCTGGGATTGTCGAGGAATTCATGGACTGGATCCGGCAGCGCAATCCCGGTGAGCGGGAGTTCCATCAGGCAGTGTACGAGGTAGGGGTGAATGTGCTGCCCTTCCTGCTGGAACATCCGGAATACAGGGAGGCAGAGATTTTTCGGCGGCTGTGCGAGCCGGATCGAATCGTTATCTTTCGGGTCGTTTGGCAGGACGATCAGGGCAATATCCAGGTCAACCGGGGTTACCGTGTCCAGCACAACAATGCCATCGGTCCCTACAAGGGCGGGATCCGTTTCCATCCCAGTGTCAATCTCAGCATCCTCAAATTCCTGGCATTCGAACAGACCTTCAAGAACAGCCTCACCGGGCTTCCCATGGGTGGGGGCAAGGGTGGCTCGGATTTTGATCCAAAGGGTAAATCGGACAGCGAGATCATGCGCTTTTGCCAGAGCTTCATGTCAGAGCTGTATCGCCATATCGGCCCCTACACGGATGTGCCTGCAGGCGATATCGGCGTGGGCGGGCGCGAGGTCAGCTATCTTTTCGGACAGTACAAGCGCCTTGCCAACCAGTTTACCGGAGTACTGACGGGAAAGGGCCTGGCCTTCGGCGGTAGCGAGATACGCGTGGAGGCAACCGGATATGGCTGTGTCTACATGATGGAGGACATGCTGAAACACAGTGGCGAAGACATCGATGGCAAGACGGCGGTTGTCTCCGGTTCCGGCAATGTGGCCCTTTATGCCGTCGAGAAGCTCATCGAACTCGGGGCCAGGCCGGTGACCCTGTCGGATTCCTCCGGTTTCATTTTCGATCCAGCGGGTATCAACAATGAAAAGCTGGCCTGGATCAAGGAACTCAAGGAGAATCGCCGTGGCCGCATCTCCGAGTACGCAGCCGAATTTGGCGTCGAGTTCCATCAGGGCAAAAACCCGTGGGTAGTACCGTGTCAGCTGGCGTTTCCCTGCGCAACGCAGAATGAAATCCGCAAGGCGGATGCAGACAGATTACTGCAGAACGGCTGTATCGCGGTGGCGGAAGGAGCAAATATGCCTTCGGAACAGGCCGCCATCGATGCATTTCAGGCCGCCAGGATCCTGTTCGCACCGAGTAAGGCAGCCAATGCAGGGGGAGTCGCGGTCTCCGGTCTCGAGATGACCCAGAATAGCATGCGCCTGTCCTGGAGCCGGGAGGAACTCAACCGCCATTTGCGTGAGATCATGCTGGAGATTCACAACCGCTGCGTGCAATACGGCACCGAAGACGATCATTTCGTAAGTTACCTGAGAGGAGCGAATGTCGCCGGTTTCATCAAGGTGGCCGATGCCATGCTCGCCTACGGGGTGATGTGAACTGTGTGGTACTTCCGGTATTGTGGCACGACCCTGATCAACAGACAGATTATCAGGTGGAATCACAGTCGCAGGGCATGTGCCATGTCCACACTCCTGCTGTTGGCCTGCAAACCACGACAGGATGTTCGTGTGGATTGAAGTGCGTTTTCGTACCCAATCATGTTGACTAGCCACGGTGTAGTATTCAGGTCGACGCGGGTTTTACTGGCATTTTGCTGCCTGATGTTTTTGCTGTTGCTGAGCCTGCCCGCGCAGTCAGCCAGTTTTTTTGACCCGTTCATCGATCCGCAAGACGGGGCATTCGATACCAGTGCCTGGATCCTGGATAACAGGGGATTTTTGCCGGTGCCGATTATCATATCCGAACCTGCCGTAGGTCCGGGACTGGGTGCTGCACTGGTGTTTTTCCATGAAGAGGGTAGGGGGCGGGGGGGTGCCGCGATATCAGCAGAAACAGGCGTGCAGCAGGATAAGGCATTCCTGCCGCCGAGTCTGTCCGTGGTTTTCGGTGCCGGGACTCAAAACGGTACCTGGCTGGCAGGTGGCGCGCATCGTGGTGTATGGAGGAATGATCACATCCGTTACCTGGGAGCCCTGGCTTATGCCTCGATCAATCTAAATTTTCACGGCACCGGGAATGATACCGAAGACGATGGATCGGATTTCAATGCCAACGGAGGCATTTTCCTGCAGGAACTCATGTTTCGCATTCCGGACACCGATTTTTTCCTGGGCGGTCGAATTGAGTTCACCTCGGCCGATGTTCGCTTTGATAATCGGGAAGACGAGTCACTGGTCCCTGAAGACGATCTGAACGAGACCCGTAACGTGGGAGTGGGATTGCTGGCCGGTTACGATTCCCGCGACAACACGTTTACACCGAACCGTGGAATCAACGCTGAACTCGGCGCGATGTTCTACCGTGGCAGTTTCGCTGGTGACTTCAGCTATGAGCAGTACCTGGCATCCAGCCAGTTTTACTGGGATGTGGATCCGAAACTGGTGCTGGGCCTGCGTCTGGATGGTCGGTTTTCCACAGGTGATGCACCCTTCTATGCGCTGCCCTATATCGACTTGCGGGGAATACCCGCCATGCGCTACCAGGGCAAGGATGTGCTCGTGACCGAAATCGAGGCACGGTGGAATATTCATCCCCGCTGGAGTCTCGTTGGTTTTACCGGGGCAGGCAAGGCTACCGGCAGCCTGGGAGAACTATTCGAATCGGGAGCAGGAGATCCCAAGCACACGATCGGGGGCGGCGTGCGCTACCTGATCGCCAGGCGCCTGGGCCTGTATACCGGGGCCGATATTGCCAGGGGACCGGAAGAGACGGCCTTTTATATCCAGGTCGGCGGAGCCTGGCACTGATGCGGGAGTGATTGCAATGAGCAAGTCCGGTCGTTACCGACTAGCGGTGTATCATCCTTCGTTTCCCTGTCCGTCGCCCGGGCCTGAACGGTTCTTTCATGGGAAACCGAATGAGCGCGGACCTGTCCATGAAAACCCGGATGATCGCTTCGTGTATGCGATCTACCTAGTGCCGATGACATCGGCTGATCCGCGAACAGGCCGCAGGGTTCAGGAATGAGCCCGCTTGTCGTCGCCTGGTCGATGTGCGCTTCGGCGATTCTGATGCTGGGGCTGATCCACCTGTATTTCTGGTTCATGAACCGGAAGTCGCCTGTTTTCCTGCTTTCATCACTGATGGCCCTGAGTGCCGGTATCAGCGCATTGCTGGAGCTGGGAATGATGCTGACCCACTCGATCGATACGTACGGGTTACTGATACGCTGGGTAAATCTCGTTGTCTTCATGATACTGGTGCCGATGGTCTGGTTCATCGATAGCTATTTCCGTAGTGGACGGCGCTGGTTGGCCATCCTCATTACTTTACTCTGGTGCATCGGGTTGCTGGCCAACTTTCTGTCGCCTCATAGCCTGACATTCAGCCACATAGACGAACTGAAACGCATGACCACCTTCTGGGGAGAGAGTTACTCACTACCGGTCGGTGAGGAGAATCCATGGAAATACCTGGTTGATTTCGCATCTCTTCTGATCCTGCTGTATGTTACAGACGCCTCTATTCGTCTGTGGCGGCGGGGAGAACGCAGAAAGGCAATGGTAACGGGCGGTGGTATCATCCTTTTTATCCTGTTGGCCGGAATCCATACCCCGCTTGTCGATGCCGGTGTAATCCCTGCACCCTATATGATCAGCTTTGCGTTTCTCGCCATCGTCATCACCATGAGTTATCAGTTTGCGGTGGATGCAGCACAGGCAAAATACTATCAGCAGATGCTCTATCAAAAACAGCGGGAAATAGAGTTGATATCGCGCAGCAACCTGCTGGGAGAATTATCTACAACGATAGCGCACGAGTTGAACCAGCCTTTGACTGCGATTCTCAGCAATGCGCAGGCCGGCCAACGCATCCTCTCATCAGGTGCCCCTGATCTGTCAGTCGTTGCGGATATCCTCCAGGATATCGAGCGCGATGATAAACGGGCTGGCGACTTGATTCACCGGCTGCGGGCACTGCTGAATACCGGTAAGATCCTGATAGAACCGGTTGACATCAATACGGTCATTACGGAGGTCCTGGATATGCTGGGCAGTGATCTCGATGGGCAGCAGGTCGAGATCGTCCTTGATCTGGACCAGGGGCAACCCGTGGTGGCTTCGGGGCGGATCGAGATCAAGCAGGTCCTGATCAACCTGATCATGAATGCCCTGAAGGCGATGCAAGATACACCACCTAAACAGCGACAGATCATCATGAGTAGCTCCTGTATGGACAGCACTGTCCAGGTTGTAGTGTCGGACAGTGGAAGTGGAATACCCGAAGAGAATCTGTCCCGGATTTTCGAAGCCTTCTTTTTCAACAAATCCGGCGGACTGGGAATGGGGCTTGCGATATGCAAAAGAATCCTGGAGGCATGCGGTGGGGAGATTTATGCCGAAAGTTCCGTGAACCAGGGTGCTACTTTCGTGTTTTCACTACCCGTATACCGGCAGGCGCAGGAATAGCATCGTGCGTGAAACAGATGTTCGAATCTTCATAATCGATAATGACCACTCCGTCTGTAAAAGTCTGGCGCGATTGCTACACACCTCGGGCTATGTGGTGGAGACATTTACGGCAGGGCATGATTTTCTTGCCCGTGAGTATTACCAGGGGATTGGTTGCATCATCCTCGATATACGAATGCCGGGTATCGATGGAATGGAGTTGCAGGCCATGTTGAAAAAGGAGGGAAACAAACTCCCGATTG